>SVQW01000001.1:300000-581165 GCA_015065085.1 Oscillospiraceae bacterium
GTTCCACCAGATGGAGGGTCTTGTCGTTGACAAAAACATTGTTATGGGTGACCTTAAAGGTACACTTGAAGTGTTTGCCAAGAGCATGTTTGGTGAAGATGCGAGAATTCGTTTCCGTCCTCATCATTTCCCTTTCACCGAACCTTCTGCAGAGGTTGATATCTCTTGCTTTGTGTGTGGCGGTAAAGGCTGTCGCGTTTGTAAAGGTGAGGGTTGGATCGAAATACTCGGTGCAGGTATGGTACATCCCAATGTGCTTCGAAACTGTGGCATAGACCCCGAAGAGTATTCCGGATTTGCGTTCGGTCTTGGTATTGAGCGTGTTGCAATGAGAAGATATAACATTGACGATATGCGCCTTTTGTATGAAAACGATATGCGCTTCCTGTCGCAGTTTTAGGAGGTAAAGAACATGAATTTATCTTTCAATTGGCTTAGTGATTTTGTTGATGTTGATAAGCTTCCCGCGCCTAAGCAGTACTGTGATCGTATGACCGATACCGGCTCTAAGGTAGAAGGCTTTGAAATTCTTGGTAACGATATAGAAAATGTTGTTGTGGGCAGAATTATTTCGACAGAAAAGCACCCCGATGCTGATCGCCTTACCATTTGCCAGATAGCGGTAGGTGAGGGTGATCCTGTTCAGATAGTTACCGGTGCTTCCAATATTGCAGCAGGCGATTTGGTTCCGGTTGCAAAGGACGGATCCACACTTCCCGGCGGAGTCAAGATTAAAGCAGGAAAACTGCGCGGTGTACCTTCAAACGGAATGCTTTGCTCCATTGGTGAACTTAATCTTACGCTTCGTGATGTTCCATATGCTGTTGAAGACGGCATACTCATTCTTCAGGAATCCTGCGAGGTTGGCGATGATATACGCGATGTTCTTAATCTGTGGGATACTGTTGTTGAATTTGAAATTACTCCCAACAGACCTGATTGCAACTCTATAATTGGTCTTGCACGCGAAACTGCGGCTTCGTTTGACCTGCCGTTGAATATTAAGGAACCTATGGTTAAGGGCTCGGGTGACGATGTCAATAATTATGTCAGCGTTGAAGTACGCGATCCTGACCTTTGTCCCAGATATTCCTGTAAGGTTGTAAAGAATGTAAAGATCAAGCCGTCACCCAAGTGGATGCGTTCAAGACTTCGCGCAATGGGTGTGCGCCCCATAAATAATATAGTTGACATTACAAACTATGTAATGCTTGAATACGGTCAGCCTATGCATGCTTTCGATTATAACTACATCGACGGCGGTAAGATAGTAGTCCGCCGTGCTGCTCAAGGCGAAACGGTTACAACTCTTGACGGCAATGTACGTGAGCTTACCACTGATATGCTTACAATAAGCGACAGCAAAAAGCCGGTAGGCCTTGCAGGTATTATGGGCGGTGAAAACAGCGAAATCAATGAAAATACAACTACTGTTGTGTTTGAATCCGCTAATTTCAACGGAACCTCTATCCGTCTTACCTCCCGCGCACTCGGTCTTCGTACCGATGCTTCGGGCAGATATGAAAAGGACATCGATACCGAGTATACCATGCCCGCACTTATGCGTGCTTGTGAGCTTGTTGAAATGCTGGAAGCAGGCGATGTGGTTGACGGCTTTATTGATGTTTATCCCGTTAAGTATCAGGAAAGAAAAGTGGAGTTTTCTCCGGAAAAAATCGATAAGCTTCTCGGTCTTGGTCTCAGCCGTGAAAAAATGGAATCAATCCTTAAGTCTCTCTATTTCAAAATAGAGGGTGATTATCTTATTCCTCCGTCTTACCGTGCCGATGTTGAGCAGACTGCGGATATTGCGGAAGAAATTGCCAGAATGTACGGATATAACAATTTCCCCTCAGCTAACTTCAAATGTGAGGTTAAGCGCGGCAGATACAGCCCCTTGGCTGAATTCCGTAACACTGTGGAGGAGGTTGTTCAGGCGCTGGGACTTTCCGAAATACAGACTTATTCTTTCATAAGCCCCAAAACCTTCAATATGCTCAACATGCCAGAAAACGATCCTCGCAGATGTGCAGTTAAGATAATTAATCCTCTCGGCGAGGATACCAGTGTAATGCGTACAACTGCTGTTGGCTCGATGCTGGAGGTTATTTCTCATAACCGTAATTTCAGAAATCCGGCTGTGTCTCTTTATGAGTTTGCAAAGACATATATTACCGATAATCCCACACTTTCGGATGGTAATCTTCCCGTAGAGAAAACCTCACTTGTTATGGCGTTTTACGATAACGGCGACTTCTACGACCTCAAGGGAATGATGGATGCGGTTATGCAGCAAAGCGGTGTGACTAAGTACGAGTATATTTCTTGTGCTGACGATTCTACCTTCCACCCGGGAAGATGTGCGGTTGTCAAGGATTCGGATAATGTATATGCTACTCTTGGCGAAATACATCCCACTGTACTTAAAAACTATTCTATCGATATCCCTGTATATCTTGCTGTTGTTGATATTGATCTGCTCTTTGCCAATGCCAAGGTTACAAAGGAGTATAAGCCTCTTCCCAAATTCCCCGCAATTACACGAGACCTTGCGTTCGTGTGCGATGATTCTGTCGAAATTGGACAGCTTGAAAAATGTATTGCCAAGTATGCAGGTAATAAGCTTGTAGCGGTAACGCTGTTTGATATATTTACAGGCGCCCGCCTCGGAGAAGGTAAGAAGAGTGTTGCTTTCAGCCTTACACTCAGAGATGACAATAAAACTCTTACCGATGAAGATGCCGACAAAATTACCGCAAAGGTTATCCGCGGTATGGAATTTGACCATAGCGCAGTCTTGCGCTCGTAAATAGCAAAAAAACCATAATATAGTGTGCACTCACATTATATTATGGTTTTTTAAAAAAAGTCTTGCAATTTTCATAAATCGAGAGTATAATTAATCCAAAATTATATATGGAGGTCTTAACTATGGATATAGTCAGACTTGGTATAATCGGTGTGGGAGGCATGGGAACAGCCCATCTTAACTATATCGGTTGTAAACATGAAATTGAGGGCGTTAAGCTTACTGCTATTGCCGACATTGCCCCGGAAAAACTTGCGGCAGCAAAAAAGAAGCTCGAAAATGAAAACGGCGGAAGTTATGATGTCGCTGTTTTTGAAGATTACGTGTCACTTCTCGATAGCGGACTTGTTGACGCTGTGCTTATTGCCACACCGCATTATCTGCACCCTGTTATAGGCATTGAAGCTCTCAATCGAGGTATTCATGTCCTTAGTGAAAAACCTATTGGCGTTTATACCAAAAAGGTTGAAGAACTGTACGAGGTTGCGAAGAAGAGCGGCAAAGTCTTTGGTATTATGTACAACCAGCGTACCGATCCAATGTACAGAAAAATGCGCGAAATTGTGCAAAGTGGTGAACTGGGAGAACTTAAGCGTATTATTTGGATAATCACCAACTGGTATCGCACACAGTCCTATTACAATTCCGGCGGATGGCGCGCTACATGGAAAGGCGAAGGCGGTGGTGTTCTGATTAATCAGTGCCCTCACAATCTCGACCTCTGGCAATGGATTACCGGCATGCCCTGCAGAATAAGAGGTTTTCTTAACGAAGGCCAGTACCACGATATAGAGGTTGAAGATAACGCCACAATATATGCCGAATATGCTAATGGTGCTGTTGGTACATTTATAACCACAACCGGTGAGGCCCCCGGTACAAACCGCCTTGAGATTTCCGGTACAAGGGGTAAGCTGGTTTCAGAAAACGCAAAGCTCACTTTTTACCGCCTAAAGGTTGATGAACGTGAATTCAATGCCAATTCTTCCTCTACAAGTATTACAGGAGAAGATATGGAGGTCATTGATGTTGATTATGGTGAATATACCACTCTTAAACAGCATAAAGGCATCACTCAGAATTTCGTCAATGCTATTCTCAAGGGCGAAGAGTTAATTGCACCCGGTTACGATGGCATAAACGGTCTTACGATTTCCAATGCCGCAATGCTTTCTTCCTGGACGGATGCATGGGTTAATCTTCCTATCGATAAAGAGCTTTTCCTCAAAAAGCTCAATGAAAAAATAGAGTGCTCAAAAGAAAAGTCCAATGTGAACGAAAGAGTACTTGATACCGAAGGCACATATGGTGAGCAGAAAAAAATCAACTGAATATGATGTGGATTTTAGAAGTCGGGAAGTTTTCCCGACTTCTTTTTACACAATTTATATAGAAATCTTAATAAATATACTGTATACTGAATGTATAAAATGAATAAGAGGAATATAAAATGAAGAAATTTTTATTTTTGGTGATATTTATATTGTTAACCATGCTATTTCTTGCTTCTTGCAGTAATGCAGAAAATACAAGCATCGAAAATGGTGATATTACTTCGGAAGTGGGGACATCGGGTGCAGTATTTGACCCTAATGCAAAATTTAACACAATCAGCATCATTGTTGACGGTGAGGTTAAATACAGCGGAAAATATGAAAATAACGAAAGTATTACCGCTTTTGAACTCCTTAAGAAGTTTTGTGAGGATAATGCACTTGAATACGCTCATCTGGATGGTTACGTTAATTCCATAGCCGGCTATAATAATTCAGCTGAACGCGGTTGGCTGTATTTCTTCAACGGAGAGATGCCGACCGCTCCCGCTTCGGACTATAATATTGTTAAAGGCTATGACAATACAATAGAGTTTAAGTATATGAAGTACAGCGAAGCTTTCCCGAAATAAAAGAAAGGAATATTTAATGAAAAGAAGACAAGCGATTTTTTTACTGCTCATTTCGTGTTCACTTGTTCTTACGCTATTTCTTGGGTCAATCGTTTATTATTTTACTGCCAATTCCGATGTGACGGGTGCTCTGGCGGAAAACGACGATGAAAATACAATTACAGTCGGAAACACTGTCAATGATTTGAATTACATATCCGTCAAGCGCGCCGGCTGTGAAAAAGATAAGGAAATACGTGGTGTCTGGATTTCAACCGTTTATAACATTGACTTTCCAAGTAAACCGAGTCTTAATAAAATACAGCAGATGGCTGAGCTGAATGCAATAGTTGAAACGGCTAAGAAATCTAATCTTAACACTATCTTTTTCCAGGTGCGCCCAACTTCCGATGCATTATATAAGTCGGAAATATACCCTACATCCGCATTCCTGACGGGTGAACAGGGGGCAACGCTCATGGATGATTTTGATCCGTTGGAATACTTGACAAAAATAGCCCATCAGAATGGTATAAAGCTTCATGCCTGGATTAATCCGTTTCGCATTACGCCGGGGTCAAAGGCTACCTTCGAGTCAGATGTAAACGCTCTTTCTGAAGATAATCCTGCTGTGGTACATAAAGAGTGGACGGTACCATATGAAGACGGAAAGCTCTATTTTGACCCGGGAATACCTGAAGTAAGGCAGTTGATTATAGACGGGGCTGTTGAAATAGTAAATAACTACGATGTGGACGGAATACACGTAGATGACTATTTCTATCCGTATCCCGTTTACATCACAAATGAAAACGGCAAACGTGTCCCGGCTGAATTTAAAGATGATTACAGTTACGGAAAGTACGGCAACGGTGCCGACCGTGGCGACTGGCGACGAGAAAATATCAATGCGTTTGTGCGTGATTTGAAAAACGCAGTTAAGCAGGCGGACAGTGAGTGCGAATTTGGCGTTTCCTGCGCGGGTATCTGGGCAAATTCATCTTCTCTTAAGGCTGGCAGCGATACCAATGGTATGCAAAGCTATTTTGATACATATGCAGATTCAAAGTACTGGATTGAAAATGGGCTTGTAGATTATATCTGTCCTCAGATTTATTGGGAAATGTCACATAAAACCGCTCCTTTTGATGTGGTTTGCAAATGGTGGAGCAGTGTTGTTGATGGTACTGATGTTGATTTGTATATCGGTCATGCACTTTACAAAAATCCTGATTGGAGCGACAAGACAGAGATTGCCCGTCAGATTGAATTTGCCCGCAGCTGGCATGGATATAAGGGCAGTGTGTTTTTTGGTTTTGACCAGCTTTCCGACAATATTGATGGCATGTGTGACAGAATAGCAAGTGTGTTTTATGAGGACTATTTTTACCCCGATGTCGATGCTACTGATGAAAGTGTAACATTCGGCAGTCCACACTCGTCTGATTTTGTAAGAGTTGGCAAAAGTTATATTCTCGGAAAAGCTGATCCGGGATATCCGCTTTATTATAACGGCAAAAAGCTTGCCAAGACAAAAAACGGCTATTTTAATATATATGCTGACATAAAAAGTGGCAGTAACAGTTTTAAGTTTACTCAGAATGGCATTGATACCGTTATTACACTAAAAACTGCCGATTCATCCGTAACCCCGAAGGATACTAACCTCGGCGGTATGATTATCAAAAAAGCTGTACCTACGGCAGATATTATCACTTCTCCCGGAAAGAGCATTTCTATTTCATGTACTGCTCCTGCAGGAAGTGCTGTTGTAGCTACGTTAGGCGAATTTTCTGTGACTTTAAAACCGCAAGGCAATGTAAAAACGTGGCCTGCCTATGAAGCACAGACCTATGTCGGCGAATTTAAGCTTCCCGTGGATGTGCCACAGGACAAAATGACCGATTTGGGAAATATTGTATTTACGGCTAAGCGCTCGGACGAAAGTGCTGATGCTGTCGGCTCAAGAGTAGTTTTGAAGCCTGATGGCTACAATGCATTTGTGCAGGTTGTTGACGATTATTCGTACCTAAAAATTTCACCCGACTCCAGTTTTTATGATGATTATTTGCCTGCATCTGTGGGAATGCGTGATTATGTTGAAAGTCTGGCTAACGGGTATTATAAACTGCGTTTCGGTGGATATATCGCTGAGAAAAATGCGAATTTTGTCGAAGGCAATCTTTCAGATGGCATGATTATATCTGCAGAGGGGTATTGTGATAATAAATCAACGTCAATAAAGTTTGAGGTGACCGAAAATGTGCCTGTGAACGGATTCTGTAAGAATGGTATATTTACACTGGAAATTTATAATGTTGATACGGAACACAATCCCATTATTGAAATGTTTGAAAATCCGCTGTTTGAAGAAGTTGAGATAAACGCAGACAAGGATAACTGTGTCACATATGCATTTAGGCTTAAAAACGCTGATAATTATTACGGCTTTAATGTTGAATATGTAGACGGTTATATAGTTTTAACTTTTAGAAATCCCGTAAAACTCAACCTTGAATCAGATAATCCACTGCGTGGTATTACCGTTATTGTTGACGCAGGTCACGGCGGAACTGATACAGGCGCCCTGGGATTTGTGTCTGAAGGTGACAGGGCAATGAATGAAAAAGATTTGAATTTGTCTGTGGCAAAAGCGCTTCAAAAATACTTAGTTGCCTACGGAGCTTCGGTTATTATGACTCGAAGTGATGACACCACTGTTTCGCTTGATGAACGAATGGATTTTCTTAATAAAAATCAAAGTGATCTTGTAATATCGGTTCATCATAATTCTCTGGAATATACTTCCAATGTCACCCGTGTACGCGGTCTTTTGGGCTTGTGGTGGAATGAAAGCGGACGCTTGCTTACAAAGAGCATTTCGGCTTCTGCCGCGCAAGGATTGAACAGATATGAACGCACACCTTCCGCTCAGAAGCTTGCAATGTGCCGAAATCATAAGTTCCCTTCAACACTCATTGAGCTTGGATTCATTACCTCAGCTGAGGAATATGAGCAAATAACACAGCCTGAAAATGTTGACCTTGCAGGAAAATCACTAGCAGACGGTGTACTAAACTATTTTGCAGCACAACAGAAGTATATTTAAAATCTAATGCCCGATTTTTAAACAATCGCTTTTAATGTTAAAAATCGGGCATATTTGTTTCGTGTTATTGCACAAATTATCAAAAAACTATTGACTAACAAAAGATTTTGGAGTAAAATAATAGTTAATAAACATATAATTCGACAATCATTTTATTGCAGAAAGGCATATTATGCGAAGATATCTTTTCTCCGGAAATATTTCAGAGCTGGACATATTTAAGTACGACGTTTTAGTTATCGGCAGCGGTATTGCGGGATTGTATTCTGCGCTTCATATTGATGCGAATAAGACGGTAGGACTCATAACAAAGGTTGGTATAGACGAAAGCAATTCCTGGCTGGCACAGGGCGGGATAGCCGCCGTTATGTCAAAAGAGGACCGATCGGAGCTTCACATTGCTGATACTCTCAAAGCGGGTGCAGGGCTTTGTGACGAAGAAGCGGTAAGAGTCCTGGTTAACGAAGGACCGGAAAATATTCGTGCGCTTGTTGATATGGATGTACCTTTTGACCTTAACAGTGAAGGTGAACTTGCCATCACTCGCGAGGGCGGACACAGAATGCGACGTATTGTTCATTGCGGTGGGGATGCGACAGGACGTGAAACAACCAAGCGCCTTGGTGAAATTGTTATGCTTCGTGACAATATCCAGCCATATTTTCACACTATTCTTGTAGATATTCTTACCGATGACAGCGGTGTCTGGGGAGCAATATGCTACAATCTTGTGCAGCAAAAATATATGCTTTTTGTATCAGGAAATATAATTCTTGCTACAGGCGGTATAGGTCAGATATATAATTACACCACAAATCCTGTGGGTGCGGTAGGGGATGGCATCGCATGCGCTTTACGTGCCGGTGCACGGGTTACAAACATGGAAATGATTCAGTTCCATCCTACCACACTGATACCCTATGGAGCGTCTCCTCGACTTTTTCTGATTTCAGAAGCTGTAAGAGGTGAAGGGGGAGTATTGCGCAACAAAAAAGGCGAGCAGTTCATGAAGGGACGTCACGAAATGGCCGAGCTTGCTCCGCGCGACATCGTTACAAGAGGTATACTTGCTGAACTTCGAGAAAGCGGTGATTCCAACGTTTTTCTTGACGTCAGCAGTATGGATAAAGAATTCTTTTCCCATCGTTTCCCTACCATATACGCAGAATGCACAAAGCACGGCATCAACCTTCCCGGTGAACCAATACCTGTTCGCCCCGCACAACACTATCTCATGGGCGGCGTGAAAACCAATCTTGACGGTATGACTGATTTAACTGGGTTGTATGCCTGCGGTGAGGTCGCTAACACTGGTATTCACGGTGCAAACCGACTGGCATCTAATTCTATGCTTGAATGCCTCGTATTTGGCAGACGAAGTGCTTTACATATAAATAATAATTTTCGTTCTGTCCCCGAAGTGTATGATTTGGAAGCCGTAAAACGCAATATTACTGCTCAAATTTCTGTTTCTCAAATAAAGGTTGAACAAGATAAGCAGAAAATAAAAGATATAATGACCAATAATCTTGGCGCTATACGGCATACTGCCGATATGCAAAATGCAAAGAAGGATTTGCTCACTCTTTGGAAGGAATACGATAATATAATTTGCGATACTCCAGAGAAACTGGAACTTGTAAATATGTTTGAGGTTTCATATAAAGTTATTTGTGATGCACTCGCTCGTAAGGAAAGCGTAGGAGCGCATTACATCGAAGATTGAAGGAGATTACATAATATGTTCGGACTGGATGATATAATTCTTAATGCTCTCAGTGAGGACATCGGAACAGGTGACATAACCAGCCTTTCCACTATTCCTGCTGATAAAAAAGCCCATGGTCGTTTTATTGCTAAGGAAGATGGTATTATCTGCGGCACAGATGTGGTTGAGAGAACTTTTAAGCTCATAGACGATGATACCGTCATCAAATTTTTTGTAAAAGACGGAGATAGTGTAAAAAAGGGTGATGTGTTATGCGAGGTAAGCGGAAAAGCAATTAGTCTTCTTACTGCAGAAAGAGTTTCTCTCAATTTTTTGCAGCATCTTTCCGGAATTGCTACCCGCACCAATCAAGCTGTTGAACAGATTAAAGGTTATAATGCCAAAATTGCCGATACAAGAAAAACAACTCCCGGCTTACGTGTTCTTGAAAAACGTGCCGTTAAGGTGGGGGGCGGTGTAAATCATCGCTTTAATCTGGCGGATGGTGTTCTCATAAAGGATAACCATATTGTGGCGGCGGGCGGTATCAAAAATGCTGTTGAAGCAGCGCGAAAGAATGCGCCGCATACTTTGAAAATTGAAGTTGAAGTCGAAAACTTTGAAATGCTTAACGAAGCACTTGAAGCAGGCGCCGATATAATAATGCTTGATAATATGTCCAACGAAGATATGGCAAAGGCAGTAATGCTTATTAACGGAAGAGCCATAACGGAGGCATCGGGTAATATGGGTGAAAAAAGTCTTAAAGAAGTTGCGCAGACTGGTGTTGATTTGATTTCCATCGGCGCTGTTACACACTCGGTAAAGGCACTTGATATCAGTTTGAAGTTTAAAATGATTTAATCATGAATGCGCTGAAGAAAACCTTCAGCGCATTTTTAAATATAAAATAAAAACAGGCTGTCGACAGACAGCCTGTTTCTTGCGATAAATTAAACCGCTTTGGAATCCTTGCTCATTGTGCGCAGACAACGAGAGCAGATGTTGACTTTCTTGGTTGCACCGTTTAAAGTCATCTTAACTTTTCTTACGTTAGGCTTCCAAGTTCTTCCGGATTTTCTATTGGAGTGGGAAACCTGAAGACCGAAAGCTACACTCTTTCCGCAAATTTCGCATTTTGCCATCTATAACACACCTCCTATAAGCTACTAACTCAATATACTAGAATATTATATCACAACTTTTTAATAAAATCAATACTTTTGCAAAAATATTTTGGAATTTTTAATTAAAATCTGAATAAAACCGTGTACTACTCAGATAAAATCCTCAAACGGAGGAACTATTTCAAATACTTTTCCTGAAAGGTATTTGAGAACGCTGCCATCATCGGGGGTAAATTCCAGACTGTAAGAGCATAACGCTTGGTATTTAAAGCCTTTTTTGATGTCGTCACGGTTCACACCGTATTTTCCGTCTCCCATTAAAGGATGCCCCATATGTGCAAACTGTGCGCGTATTTGGTGAGTTCTTCCTGTGGCAAGTTCAGCTTCACAATATGATAAAGCAAGACTTTCATTTTCACGCAAAACTCTGTACTTTGTTATCGCTGTCACTGTTGAGGGAGTGGGCGACGGAAGAATACGCACCATATTTTCGGTACTGTTTTTCTCAAGGAAGTTTGTAAGCTTGCCCGATTTTTTCTTAAGAATACCGTGGCAAATCAACTTATACTTCTTCTTTACCTGGTTTTCTTTTATCATCGCATTGATTTCGCGCAAAGCGGCGGCGTTTTTTGCACAAATAACAATACCTACTGTATTGCGGTCGATGCGGTTGCAAAGCGACGGCGCAAACGAGGCTTCATTTTCGGGAATATATTCGCCCTTTTGGTACAAATACGCTTTGATGTTATCAATAAGTGTGTTCCGTGTTTGCACAGCATCCGGATGCACAGACATACCTTGAGGCTTGTTAGTCAGAAGAATATTGCAGTCCTCATACACGATATTGAGGTTGGGCGTTATATCTTTAAAATTGTATTCCTGTGGTTTGGAAAAGTCATCCTTTAGATACAACTCCACAACATCGCCCTCCTTGAGGCGATAATCCTGCGTGGTGCGCTTCTTATTAACTTTGACATCTTTTGTTCGTATTGCTTTGTAAAGAAGCGAAAACGGCAATGTGGGCATTACCTTGGATATATATTTATCCAAACGTTGGCCACTGTCGTTGGAGTTAATTACAAAACTACTGTACTTCAAGGCCTGTATAACCGGCTTCCTGCAATACTGTCAAAGCTTTGAAATCCTTTTCTATTCTCAGGATAACGCATGCCTTGTTTGCAGTTTGTGAAACGAATGCGTAAGCATACTCAACGGGAATGCTGTTGTCGGCAAGAAGTCTGAGACAACCGGCAAGTCCACCCGGCGTATCGTCAATGGTTACAGCCAGAACGCTTGTGATAGAAACGGTAAGCCCTGCTTCCTTCAATACATTTTCGGCATGCTCGGGGTTATCAACAATGACTCTCAGAATACCGAAATTGGTAGTATCGGCAATCGACAATGCCAGAATGTTAATATTATTTCTTGCGAGAATTTCTGTGATATCTGCAAGGCGTCCGTGCTTGTTTTCAACAAAAATTGAAATCTGTTTAATTATCATGTCTTTTCCTCATATACAATTATATCCGGATTCAAAAGCTTTCAAGTTAACATCAAGAAGCTTTTGAGGCACTGATTTTTCCAAAGCTTCAAGCAGCTGTTCTTTGGTGAAATCGCTGTAATGCGCCATGAGACCTATGAGTACAACGTTAACAGCCTTTATAGAACCTGCCTCTTCAGCTTTCTTAAGTGCATCCACTGCAACAACTTTGATGTTTTTACCTTCGATTTTACTGATTATTTCATCAGGATAACCGACAGCTCCGGTAATTACAGGCATCGGCATAACCTTTTGAGTTGAAGTGATAAGAACACCGTCCTTTTTGAGATATGACAGCCAGCGTGCAGCTTCGAGCTGTTCAAAAGAAAGTATAATATCAGCTTCACCCTGACCAATGACGGGGGAATGTACCTTATCACCATATCGTACATATGTCACAACAGAACCTCCGCGCTGTGACATACCGTGTACTTCACTGACTTTTACATCGTATCCGAGTGCCATAGCGGCATTTCCGACAATTCTGCTGGCGAGCAGGGAGCCCTGACCGCCGACACCTACAATCATTATGTTCTTAATCATTTTCAGCACTCCTTTCTTATCTCTTTACATGTATTATGCTGTCAAATCTGCACATGTTTTTGCAAAGACCGCAACCGATACATAAAGAGGTGTCGATAGAAGGCTTAACACCGCCGATTGTGGAAATAGCGGGACATGCAATTGACATACAAGCACGGCAGGCACGGCATTTTTCGGAATCAATAGTGTAGTAAGTGTCTTTTGGTACCTGCTTGAGAAGAGCGCAAGGACGTCGTACAATAACAACAGAAGGAGTGTCGCTGTCTATTTCCTCACGGATAACTTTTTCAAGATTTTTAGGGTCGGCAGGATCGCAAATGCGGATATGTTCGGGATCTATTCCGGCACCCTCGCATATTTTTTCTATGGAAATCGGCTTCACGGGCTGATTTTTCAGAGTGAATCCGGTTGTGGGGTTCTGCTGATGTCCGGTCATACCGGTGATACTGTTGTCAAGTATCAGCACCGTAGAAATCCCCTGATTATATGTAATATTACACAGACCGGTTATACCCGAATGCATGAATGTTGAATCGCCGATTACAGCAACGGTATTTCTGGGATTATTTCTAACCTTGTCAAAACCGTGAAGAGAGGAAACGGAAGCGCCCATGCAGAATGTGGTATCAATTGCGCCAAGCGGGGGTACGGCGCCGAGGGTGTAGCAACCTATGTCTCCGCAAACCGTAAGCTTCATCTTTTTGAGGGTATAGAAAAGACCGCGATGGGGACATCCGGGGCACATTACAGGCGGACGATTTGGGAGCTCTTCGTCAAGCTTTACGTAGTCTGCCTTGATGCCCAGCAATTTTTCACGAAGAAGCTCGTGAGAAAACTCTGAAATTTTAGGAAGAAGATTCTTGCCGTCACAATTAATACCAAGCTTCTTAAGCTGTGTCTCAAAAATATCATCCAGCTCCTCAATTACGATAACACGTTCAACCTGAGAAGCGAATTCGATAAGTGCTTTTTCGGGCAGAGGATAAACCATACCCAGCTTGAAGTATGAAGCATCATTGCCGAATACTTCTTTGGCATAATCATAAGAAATTCCCGAAGTTATGATACCTATTTTCTTGGAGTTGTATTCAACCTTGTTGAAAGGACAGCCCTCGTCAGCCCACTTCACCATATCATCAAGTCGCTGTTCTACAACAACATGACGTTTTTTGGCATTTGCGGGCATCATTACGTATTTCTGGGCATCTTTTACGTATTCCTTTACAGGTGCTTCGACTCTTTCTGCGGTGTCGACAATACTCTGAGAGTGTGAAACTCTGGTGGAAAGTCTCAGAACAAATGGAGTATCATATTTTTCAGAATACTCATAAGCCATCTTTATGAACTCAAGACATTCCTTGCTGTCAGAAGGCTCAATCATGGGAAGCTTGGCAGCGGCAGCGTAATGGCGAGAATCCTGCTCGTTCTGAGAAGAATGCATTCCGGGGTCATCAGCTACCGCAATAATCATTCCGCCGTTGATACCTGTGTAAGCAGTTATAAACAACGGGTCTGCGGCAACATTCAGACCTACGTGCTTCATGGCGCAAAATGTTCTTCCGCCTGCAACTGCACCACCCAGTGCAACCTCAAGCGCCACCTTTTCGTTTGGTGCCCATTCTGCATAAATTTCATCATATTTTGCAGCAAATTCGGTAATTTCGGTACTGGGAGTTCCGGGATAACTGGAAACCAGTACGCATCCGGCTTCGTACAATCCGCGCGCGACGGCTTGATTGCCGAGCATAATTGTTTTAGACATAACTTTTTCCTCTATTAATAAATTAAATTGTTTTCTTTCCGCGCATGTCAACGATGCGTTTCGCCTTGCCTGCTGTACGCTCGATTGTCTTGGGCTGAAGCAGGGTGATTTTAACATCTATTCCCAAAATTGTTTTGATGTTCTGGTGTATGGAATTCTGAAGATTTTCAAGCTCAGAATACTTTTCAAGCAGTGAACCGTCGGTAAGCTCAACACGGACTTCGATGCTGTCCATGTAATTCTTGGTGGTGAGAACAAGCTGGTAGTTGGGACTGATATGAGGTGTTTTAACAAGGATGCTTTCAATCTGTGAAGGGAATACATTAACACCCTTTACTTTTAGCATGTCGTCCGCGCGTGCTGTAACTTTTTTCATACGTACATGTGTTCTTCCGCACTGACATACTTCGTAGTTTAAGCTTGAAATATCCTTGGTACGATATCTGAGAAGCGGGAACGCTTCCTTGGAAAGTGTGGTGAACACCAATTCACCCGATTGCGAAGGATCGTCAAGAACCTCAAGGGTTTCGGAAGATATAATTTCGGGAATATAGTGATCTTCGGCAATGTGCAGACCGCAACGGTATATACATTCACCCGAAACACCCGGACCTGTTAGCTCGCTCATTCCGTAGTTATCTGTTACAAAAAGTCCCCAAGCTTCTTCAAGCTTATCACGCATTTCATCGGTACAACCCTCTGAGCCCATAAGACCGAGACGGAGCTTGAAGTTCTCACGGCTTTTGCCCATTTCCTTAGCGACCTCGGACATATACAGAGCATAAGAGGGGGTGGAAATAAGGGTTGTGGTTCCAAGATCCTCCATGAGCATTATCTGCTTTTCAGTGTTGCCGCTTGAAGCGGGAATAACGGTGGCACCAATGCGTTCGAGACCATAGTGAAGACCCAAAGCACCTGTGAAAAGTCCGTACCCGAAAGAAACCTGCGCAACATCATCCGCGGTTGCACCTGCGGAAACAACAATACGAGAAACAAGGTTTGTCCATAGCTCCACATCATTTTTTGTGTAACCGACAACGGTAGGTTTTCCGGTTGTGCCGGAAGAAGCATGAATTCTTACTACCTCTTTTTTAGGTACGGCAAACAACCCAAAGGGATAGTTGTCGCGTATATCCTCCTTGGTAGTGTAGGGTATGTACTTTATATCGGAAAGCTGTTTTATTTTATCGGCTGTAACCTTTGCATCGTCAAGTTTTTTCTTGTAGAAGGGAACATTATTGTAACAGTAGTCTACCAGCTTTTTCAGCTTTGCCAGCTGGAGAGCCTCGATATCTGATCTTTTCATGGTTTCAATGTCTTTTTGCCAAAAATTAATGCCCATTTTAAACCTCGCTATTTTGAATACTTACATTTTAATATAAAAAACGACACTATAATTATATCACATAATTCCGTTTGTGTCAATGGCTTACAACAAAAGAACACCGCCAAAATCATAAAGCTTTCTATTCGAAAGGCAGATTTCTTCAACATTGCGGTCATATATGAATTTGTGTATCGCTTTATAGTCCGGATGAAGCGTTATGTCGCCAAAAAATAAAAGCTTGTTGTCAATTAAACCGGATGCACCGCCTATAAATCCGTAGTTATACCCGTCAATACAAATGTGCCCCTGTGAAATGAGAAGCACATCGAGACCGCACTTTTCGCCCGCTCTTTTGAGTGAAATATCCGATGTAATAAAGGAATATTCATTTACTTTGCATATTGAACATTTCGCGTATCCTTGCTTCACATCGACTACTTTCAGACTTGTGTTTTCAAGAATAACTGGTGAAACGTACTTTTCACGGCAAAAAAGGAATTCTGAAACAGCAGCGGCATTAAACCTTATGTCGTACGGATATTTGATTGAACCGCTTTGTTCAAACGAATCAGTTATGACTTTTACGTGTGATGGGATTAAAGATGAAATTTTATCGTATGTTTCACGCTCAATGACCCAAAAATCTTCTCTGAGTTTAAAGCAAAGCATATCTGCGTGAGAAGATACCGGCCCATCAAGTCTACTGTGATAGGGGATATGTATAACATCAACACCGCTTTTTACAAAAGCGGTGTTGATATCACTGTCTATTAGTTTACTGCAAAAAACGTATCGCATAGTTTGTAATATATCTTTCATTTGTGTTAAATGTGTTTGCTTGAGTTATTGTCAGCGTCACTTCAAGGAATATTATTATCAAATAAAACCTCGGAGGTATTCATGACACTTATAAGATGCTCTGATAACTGTATTTATCAGAAAGAAGGGTACTGTACCCGAGAAGAAGATAAAGAAAAATACGAAATATCACGTCTTTCAATGATAAATAACTGTCTGTATTATATTGAAGCGCAAAGCGGTGAAATTATTCATTATGAACATTGAAAAGTTCAATTGCTTCAAAAATGCTGGTTACACCAATAAGATTAACACCATCGGGACAGGTGATCTTGCTCATATTACGCTTGGGTATAAGTATAATTTTAAAGCCAAGACGCGCCGCTTCATTGATGCGTTTTTGTAAAAAACTGACAGAACGGATTTCACCCGCAAGACCTATTTCTCCAATGGCAATAACTTCGTCCGAAATGGGAATGTTTTTGAATCCCGACACGAGAGAAAGCATGATCCCCGCATCACAAGCAGGCTCGTCGATTTTCAGACCTCCCACAATATTCAGATAAACGTCCTGCGTTGAAAGATGGTAACCCAGACGTTTTTCCAGTACTGCAAGTATCAGTGACATACGGTTGAAATCCACACCTTGCGAAAGCCTTTTCGGAGAGGGAAAAACAGACTTTGTTACGAGAGCCTGTATTTCGGCTATGATTGGGCGTGTTCCTTCCATGATGCATACCGTACAGCTGCCGGGAACATTTTTGGGACGTCCGGAAAGCAGTGCCTGGCTTGGGTCGCCAACCTCGCACAGTCCTGCTTCATTCATTTCAAATACACCTATTTCGTTTGTGGAGCCAAAACGGTTTTTGATTGTGCGGAGTATCCTGAATGAGTTTGAACGCTCGCCTTCAAAATAGATAACAACATCTACCATGTGTTCCAGCACCTTGGGGCCTGCAATCGCACCATCTTTATTGACATGTCCGACTATCAGAGAAGCCATGCCGGTATTTTTTGTCTTTTCTATAATAGAAAGTGCAATTTGCTTAGTCTGGGTTATGCTTCCCGGGGGAGATGATATTTCCGGGTCATAGGTTGTCTGTATTGAGTCTATAATCAGTATGTCGGGGTGTATTTTATCAATTTCACCCATAATACCTTCAATATTTGTCTCACACATCACGTAAAGAGAGTCGTTGTCTACGTTAAGGCGTACAGCACGCATTTTGATCTGCTCGGCAGATTCCTCACCGGATACATATAAAACTTTTTTGTCCATGGTACGGCAAATCTGAAGCAGTAATGTGGACTTGCCGATGCCGGGCTCACCGCTTATCAGTGAAACCGAACCTTTGACAATGCCGCCACCCAAAGTGCGGTCAAATTCATTAATTCCGGTTTTGTAGCGAGTTTCGCTTTGATTGAGCTCAATATCGTTGATTTTAACGCTTTCCGTACTTCTGACTATGGATTCCTTTGCGGAAATTTTTGAAGAACCTTTTGTAATGCGTGATTCTTCAATAAGACTGCTCCATGCACCGCAAGCTTGACATTTTCCATACCATTTGCTGTGCTCATTTCCACATTCGGAGCACACAAATACAGTTTTTTTGTTACCGTTTACCATACTAAATTCCTTTGATTTATTGATTAAAATAGTCTGCAATTCCCATTGCTAAACAAAATGCCAATTTTTTTTGATAATCGTCCTGTGATAACAGCTGTGACTCGGCGACATTTGATAAAAAACCGCATTCAACAAGTGCGGCAGGCGTTTCAAGACGGTCAAGTATAAAAATCGAAGAGCCTGCTTTTTTTACCTCACGGTGGTTGTGCTGTTGAATAAGACGTCGTATTGTACGTTGGATTTTAATTGCCAGTATTTCGGAAGATGGATTATTTTTCGAAAAAAACACTTGTGTTCCACTGTATTTTTCAATACCGAATTTATTCATATGTATACTTACAAACAACGGTTCCTCAAACCCGCGTGTGAATTCAACACGGTATAACAGGTCGTTGCGCTTAATGAATTTGTCGGAATTTCCGGGAGAAATATCTTCAGAACGGGTAAATTTAACGTCAAAATCCATAATTGAAAGTATTTCCCCAAGTTTTTTTGAAACCTCTAAGTTGATGTTTTTTTCCGCAATACCGTTTATGCCGCTCGCTCCGTTATCGGGACCACCGTGCCCCGGATCAATAACAATCACCTGACGTTTTTTTTGCGGGGTCTTATTTACGGTAAGAACGGCATTATAATCAGGAAACATTCTTTTTCCGGCAGTTATATATCCCGTGCGCGAAATCAATATAAATATCGCTGTAAAGATAATCAGGAACAGTAAGAATTTGACAATAAATATATTTGCGTTTTTTCTGTCGCTCATATTAATCACCCGTCAACATTTTATGCCGACGGGAAAACGGATATGTTAGTCTTTTTTATTTTCGGGAATAATGCGTATATTTCTATAACCCATGGCATAAGCCAGTCCGCCTACGATTATTGCGGGAAATATTGCTAATATATAAAAAACAAAGTGATAGGAAAATATGAGTGCGATGCCGTGATACATGCCCTGAAAACAGAAGGTAAGTATAAGCTTTGCAGCAGTGTAAGCCACATCTGCAAAATAACTTGTATAAGTCATTTCCTTTGTTATTACGGAGAAAACAGCGGTCAAAACGATGGTGGGTATTGAAGCGTACAGAGCATAAAGAAAACCTTTTAAGGGTGTACTTACGCCGGTGCGCTGCGCAGTCAGAACATCTCGTGCACCTTTATCCCACAGATTATGATAAATCAGGAAAAAATACAGAAAAATCGGTATACAGCTTGCAAGCGATGCGAACTGTTCGCTGATCGCAAGTGTGGACAGGGTAATCATAATTCCGAAGATTGACATTACAAATTGATTCAGAAGCATTCTTACAATAATTGGAGTATTGCTTTTCATGATATTCACCTTTCAACAGTTGATTACAATAATTATAAGTCTAATTTGAAGTTTTTTCAATAGCAAAAAGTGAAATTTTATCGAATTATATTTACAAATAAGAAAAATTGTTGTATACTTGATGTGCAAAAGGAGGCGTTAAAGTGAAGCAAAGCTCAGAGATTATCAATAATTATATTTCATATGCTTTAAATGTTCAGGGGCGCTCCCGTCTTACGTGCGCAAAGTACCGTAATGATCTTGAAAATTTTCTCAAGTATTTGCTTGTCAAAAAGAAAGGGTATGAACACGGTGATGAAATAGATCTTTCAGAAGCGGACTTAAGATTTATTCGCTCCATCCGCTCGTCTGACATATATGATTATTTGCTTTACAATGCCATTGATTTGGAAAATATGCCTGCTACAAGGGCGCGCCATCTTTCTTCCATAAAGAGCTTTTTCAGATTTTTGACCAACAAGGAAAAAGTACTGGACGAGAATCCTGCTGTTAATATTGATGCGCCAAGTGTCAAAAATAAACTGCCTAAGTACATGTCGCTCGATGAATGCATTGCGCTTCTCGAAGCCATCCGTACCTCCAATCAGCAATACCGCGTGCGTGATTACGCTATAGTCACTTTGTTTCTTAATTGCGGTATGCGTCTTTCTGAGCTTGTGAATATTAATTTTTCAGATATAGAAAGTGATATGTCCAAGTTAAAGGTTACCGGAAAAGGTTCTAAGGAACGAGTCATTTATCTTAATGATGCCTGCCGTGACGCCTTGAATGAATACATTGAGTTTCGCAGTGCGGAGCACAGTAAAGATTCTGATGCATTGTTTATAAGCCGTAACAGCAGACGGGTCAGCAACAGCACCGTTCAAAAGATGCTTGAAAAATACCTTATTCTTTCGGGACTTTCCAAACGCGGTTACTCGGTTCATAAGCTAAGACACACCGCGGCAACGCTAATGTATTCTACCGGAAAAGTGGATATAAGAGTACTGAAAGACATTTTGGGTCACGAACAGCTTAATACTACACAGATTTATACCCACATAAGCGATAAAAGCATGGAGGACGCTGTCAACAGTAACCCTCTTTCAAACATTAAAAAAATCAAAAAATAACGAAATCCCGCAGCAGTACTGATCTTGCTGCGGGATTTTTTAACTATTGTTGCGCATCTTTCCCTTTGTAATTCGCATAATACGAAGTTTGTGTGGGAAGCTTTTTGTCAGTCAGTCTTTCGTTGATAAAGCCGGATACCAGGTTGTAAATTACCGCAAATATCGGAACTCCCAGAAACATACCCCAGAGGCCGAAGAATCCGCTCATAACAATGATTGCGAATATTATCCAGAAAGAGGAAAGACCAAGAGACTCTCCGAGTATTTTTGGACCTATAACATTTCCGTCAAGTTGTTGGAGAATAAGAATAAGTATTGCAAACCATAGACCATCCATCGGTTCAACAATGAGAAGAATTATTATTGAAGGTATTGCACCGATAAAAGGACCGAAGTAAGGAATTACGTTGGTTATACCTACCACAAAGCTTATTAGAAGTGCGTATTCCAGACGCAGTATTGACATAGAAATAAAGCAAAGTATCCCGACTATTGCAGAATCCAGTATTTTTCCGACGATAAAATCCGAAATAGTTTCGTGCGTAAATGTGGCGACTTTTAACAGATGCGAGAAAAAATTCTTGGGTAAAAGAGCACAAAGAAGCTTTTTGAGCTGTGAAAGCAATTTTTCTTTTCCCGAAAGCAGATATATAGATATGATAAGCCCTAAGAAGAAATTCTTCACTTCAATAACACCCTGCTTCATAGTGTTCATTATAAGCGGCAGGGAATCTTTAATAACCAGAAGCAATTGATCTATAATATCTCCGAATGATTCAATACCTTCACCGAAAACCGAACTTATTCCGCCGAAGCGCTCCAGCAAAGATTCACTGAATTGCTCAATATTTGCTGAATACGAGTTGAAATTTTCAATAAGTGTTTCAACGCTTTTTGTGAGCTGAGGGATAATAGCTACCAAAAATACAGCGATTATAAGCGCGCCGACAATGTAGGCAAAAACAAGTGAAAGTATGCGCCGTATTGATTTGCGGTCTTTCTTTGAATTCTTAAAGTTGAATAACACCCGTTCAGCAAAAATCATGACAGGGTTAAGAAGATACGCAATAACCAGTGCATAAAGAAACGGACTTAGTATTTCCGTTAAAAATGAAAATGCCGATCCGATCGCGCCGAAATTGTTAAGCAGAAGCCAAAACAAAATACTTGCGGCAATGACGCCGAATGCGTAAAGGGAAACGATAATACTTTTGTTTTCACGCAGTGGTGTTTTCACAGTTTTTCTCCTTTGTTCTGTAAGAAATAAACTTTCTGGTGGCTTTCAGAAGTATGACAAATACGGGGACTCCGATAAGCATTCCTGTTATACCGAAAAAACCGCCCATAATAATTATAGAAATTATAACGTATATTGAATCAAGACCGGTAGCCTTGCCGATTATACCGGGGTTGATTACATTTGATGTTATTTGCTGCAAAATAATTATGAGGACTAAAAAATATAAAGCATCGGTTGGCTTAGCCAGAAATATCAACAGGGTACCTAAGCCGGCACCGATAAACGGCCCGAAGTAGGGGATAATGTCAGTAATAAGCACAATCAGGCTTATAAGAGGTGCGTATTCAAGACCGAATATCCACATACAAATCCAGCACAAGCCGCCTGTAATAAAGGCGGAAACGAACACACCCGACATGTAGCTCGAAAAGCTCTCATGAATGATGGCGGTAATCCGCATAATGCCGTCGCATAGGCTTCTTGGCAGCAGTGCAAGCATCGCTTTTTTAATTTGCGAGGTGAGTTCGACGCGGGAATACAGCATATATATCGAAATGAAAATAGAAACAATCAATTCAATAAAAATATCGGTGGTTTTAAAAACAAAATTAACAAGATTAAGGAAATTTCCGCTGATCCAGCCGGTCACGGCCGTAGCGGCACTTGCCAGTATGTCTTTTATTGAAACGAAAAATTTACCTCCGAAATATATATTGCGGGATAAACTATCTGCAAGTGAATTAAAACGTTCAAGATAAAGATTAAAGTTTAAAACAAAAACATGTATGTTTTTGACTAATGCGGGCAATAAAAGCCATATAAAAATGCCAATCAGTACAATGACAATTAAATATGTCAACGCAACGGAAACAGCCATTGAAGCTTTTTCGTTTTTTATCGGTGATAATATTTTGTCTTTGAAAAAGTTTACCACCGGATTCAGAATATAAGCGATGATAAATGCTATGGTTATACTCTTAAAGACTTCAGAAAATGCCAGCAAATTTTCAAAAACAGCGGTGGGGGATTTGATTACAGTGTAAAAAAGCATGACAGCAATAATAAACAAAAGCAGAAGAATTGCCGCACGCAGGCAATCTCTGTTAAAGTTGTTCTTCAAAAAATCCCTCCCTTAAAAAATGTCACTCATATTTTGGCAACAATCGTAATATTGATTTTATATAAAACAATAAGATAGGAGCCGAATATGGAAAATTTTAGCGAAAAAACAGTAACAGTGGAGCAATTACACGAAAAAGAGGTAATAAGTATTGCGGACGGAAAAAGACTTGGATATCCGTGTGATGTGCATATGGATTTATGCAACGGAAGAATAGTGGCAATTGTGCTTCCTGCCTGCGGAGGTTTCTTTGGATTGAGTGCCAAATCCGATGAAATAATTATATCATGGGAAAACATCGAAAAAATCGGAAAGGATATTATACTTGTGAAATGTGCCCCGATAGTCAAGTGCGAACGAAAAGAGTGTGATAGGAAAAGAAAAATATTTTAGTTGCCGAGTACTTTGGAAGGGGTGACATATGCCGTCCAGTAATTGTCATAAATTACATATCCCGGCTTTGAGCCTGCGGGCTTTTTAACGTTTCGAATAAATGCATAGTCCACAGCAATATTTACTCCACCCTTTGCTTTGGAATTCTCAGCAGCAAGTGCGGCGGCAAAGGTGAAATCCTCTGCCGGCGGTTCTTCATCGTTTGTACACAGTACGACATGCGAGCCGGGAAAATCTTTGACGTGGAACCAATAGTCGGACTTTTCCGCTAATTGTGTGGTTAGATAGTCATTTTGCACATTGTTTTTGCCCATGAGTACTTTGTATCCGTTAGGGGAGGTAAACTCGGTAATTACGACCTTTTTTGGCTTTTGAGCCATTTTAAGGTTTGAACGTATCCGTTTTGCATAACCCCAGCATGACAGCTCTTCGCGTATTTCATCAAGGTCACGTTCGCTCTGTGCTCTCGTAAGAGCATCAAAAACGGTGTCAATGTACTCGAGCTCCTTGCGCGCATTTTCAAGTTGACCTGCAAGTATGGATTTTGCGGACTTTTTCTTATTGTAGGCTTTGTAATACTTTTGCGCGTTCTGCGAAGGTGAGAGCTGGACATCAAGCGGAATGTCAAGAGTCGGGCAAGCCTCCTCAAAATAATTTATACATTTCGCAATGCTGTCACCGCGCTTGATTGCATATATATTCTGCGTTATAAGGTCTCCGTAAAGCTTCACCTGCTCCATGTCGGAGCAATCCGATATCTCTGCTTGTTGAAGCTCTATTTTTTTCAAAAGTCGGTTTTGTGTATTGCAAAGCAGATGAAAAATGTCCTGCGAACGCTGCTTTATTCTGTCGTTCTTGTCACGAGTTGAAAAGAATTCATCTAAAAGTGAGCTGAAGTTATCAGCTGATTTAACAAGCGCCGCACTTCCGTATTGTCGTATAGCACAAAAAGCATATTCAAAGGGCGCAGTTGAATCGGCGGTTTTGAAAAGTATAGTGGGGGAAAACTCTTTCGTGCGGATGATGTTAATAATATCTGTAAAATAGAACCATAATTTATCTGAGCTGCATAGAGAAAGAATTGCAGACGAATTACCGCATGAACGGAATACAATTTCACGCGCAATCAGCGAAGATATACCCAGATAAGTATCCGTTATGAATTTTTCAGCAGGACGGTCCTGCGGATATTCTGTAAATGCAGTGAAAAAAACTTCTTTTGAAGCTTCCAAAGGATTAGCCTTATTCTGCTTGGGAGGAAGCTCATATTTTATACCCGGAAGTATCTGACGTAAAAGGGAAACCGAAAAATCAACAGGTCTTACAGCATTAAGTATTTTATCATTTGCATCGCAAAAAATAATGTTACTGTGTTTTCCCATAATTTCGAAATAAATATTTCGTTTTGTCAGAAATCCCAACTCGTCATAGCATTCTATTTCTATTCTTATGACGCGTTCGAAGTCTATTTGTTCCACACGAACTATTCTTCCGCCTGTAAGATGTTTGCGGAGCTGCATGCAAAGCATCGGTGGCGATGGAGGATTCTCCTTAGTCTTGTCGGTGATAAGAATTCTCGGATTTGAAGAACTCGCAGAAATCAGCAGACGTCGGCTTTCACGTCCCGAATGAACGAGAAAATGTATTTCATCTTTTTCGGGCATAAAAACCTTTTCAATTTTTGCACCGTTTAAAGCAGTATTCAACTCGTTTGCAACGGCGCAAACCATACCTGCATCAAATGCCATACATATACCTTTCTCAATTCATAGTGTTAAATGGTGGTTTTGATGTGTTTTTAATAATATCAAGTTCGTTGAATTTTTCTTTCAGAATCTCGCAGACCAAATCTGTAAATACATTTTCACAATGGAAATGGTCAATACCGATCAGCGGGAAGCCAATTTCTTGCGCTTTCAAATAGTGGTGATGTTTGAATTCACCGGAAATATATAAGTCAGCACCATGATCGGCGGCACTGTCCATGTATTCGCTACCCCCACCGGAGACAACGGCAATGCTTTTGATCATTTTATCCGTGGCGGTGTAGGTGAAATTATCACATCTGAACAGGTGCTTAATTCTTTGGCAAACTTCTTCAAATGATAAAGGCATCACGAAAGAACCGATTCTGCCCGTCATGTCACCATTAAAAAGACCAAAGGGTGTTATACTGCCAAGTCCTAATCTGTTCAGAATATACTGATTAATTCCCACGTCCGATGCATCCATTCGCGTGTGGTAGGAGAGTACGGAAATATCGCTTTTTATAAGTCTTTTTATGTTTTCACTCACATAGTCGTCGCATATGCTCTTTATTGGGTGAAATATAATAGGGTGGTGGCTTATAATAAGCTGTGCGCCGTTTTCCAATGCACACTTCACAGCTTCGGTAGTAACATCCAAAGTCACCACGACACGCTGAATATCCTTTGCACACATCAGCATTATTCCGTCGTTGTCCCATTCAGCACTTCGGGATGATGGGGCGATTTCATCGAAATAATCTGTAATTCTTTTAATATCCATAATTAATTCCTTATGATTTAATGAAATCTCTTAATTCCTTGAGCAACTCCATATCTGCATCGTAATTTTTCCCTGCAACGGAAAGCCCTTCAATTCGTTTTTTCAGAACATGCACCTGTCTGAGTGCATATTCCTTTGAGAATTTTGGCGGATTATTCTTATCCCAAACTCCCATCAAAGACTGAAACGGGGTGAGCGAACGACATTGGCCGTCGTAAACTGCGTTGATAACTGTATAGAAGCGTCCTTGCGATACGCAGTAAACATCATTGATTATATTGAATCCGTTATCAAATAAAAATTCGCGAAGCTTATCCTTCGAAAGCATGGGCTGCAATATGAAATTGTATTTCGGATTTTTGAGATAAGGGCTGAACTTGATTATATCGCAAATGAGCTCTCCGCCCATTCCCGCGATTACAATATCGTCAAAATCATACTTGTCCATATTGATAAGACCGTACGTCTTGACAAATGAGATTTGCTTTTCCAGCTTATATTTTTTCACAGTGGCGGCAGCATGCAACAGCGGTCCGTCCTTCACGTCACAGGCGAACGCAGAAGGCGTTTTTCCGGTAAGTACTGCATAACAAGGAAGATAGGCGTGGTCAGTGCCTATATCGGCAAAGACACGCCCATCTCTGATAAAACCGTATACAGTTGACAAACGCTGATCAAGTTTAAAAAGACGTTTGTTCAGTTCTGTTTTACCGCTGCCGGAATTATTTTGCGGCGAGATACTCATTTATCTTGCTGATGAGCTCGTCACAATCAACGCCGTGAACCTCGCAAGCCTGTTCAATGGTCTCACCGCGTGCAGAGGGGCAACCCAGACAATGCATGCCAATTTCCAAAAAGAATTTTCCTGTTTCTCTGTCAAAATCAAGAATATCGCCGATTATTGTGTCCTTGGTTACTTCGTTCATTTTTGTATATCTCCTTTTGAATTTATTTTACATATATATTCTAGCATTGTAAGAAATAATATGCAACATTATTTTGTTAAATTTTTCGCTTTTTTAATTATTTCACTTATACCAAACGGTATAACACCAAAAATCGCACTTACAAAGGCCACTTCTGCGTTTGGCATGTAAAGTCCCAAAGCATTGCCGAGCGGCTCTATCGAAAAAACCGCAAGCAACGCAAGAATACCTGTGGCAAGCGGAACAAAGAACATAGGCGAAATTTTTCTGCGTATGAAAATATCATCGCTCCGCAAAGAGACGGCAATTAGAAATGTGCTGGTGAAAATCGTGACAAGTGCTGCAGCGGAAGCCGTGGCGGGAGCCCCGTTATACATTCTGTGAACCAGTACCGTAACTATACCTCCCGTAAGACCTATAATAAACGGTGGTGGAATGAGTGATACCAAGCTGAACATATGTTTGTTGTAATTTGGCGGTGGTATTATTCCGGTTTCATTAGGTGTGTCACTGCATATGGCAAGTGCGGAAGGTAAAATGGAAAAAATGCCGTATAAAAACAGTACCGCGGGATCAAAAATAAGTCTTTTTTCAAATATCATACCCAGCAGTATCAAAGTACAAATGAAAAACTGACCGCTAAGAATATAAAGAAGCATATGATTGGCATTGTGGTAAACCGCTCTGCAATTCTTTATCAGTTCGGGAAAAACGGAAAAGTTTTTGCGAGTAAGTTCAGCGTCCGCAAAGTATTTTGAAGCCGTGGTTTTGGTATCATGAGAAGCAATCGAGGCATCTGACACGGCTTGTAACGGCAAGTCGTGCAGGGAACGCGGAAAAGATGTTATGACACTGCCGTTTTCTTTATAAAGCTTGGCAAGAAAAATACGTTGATTTTGCGTTAAATGCGAAAAAACTTTATACTTACTCAATTCTGCACGTAATAAACCCACGTCGCAATTTGCCAACGACTCACTGTCCGCCGTAAGATCATCGTTCGCAAGTAGGGAAGTACTGCGCGCAAGGTCAAGAAAAGTACCGGTTGGTGCGTTTTCCATCAGAACCGTATTAACAGCACTTTTTTTGCACAGAGAAAGAGCTTTCACAGCGTCAGCGCTTATCGGGTTATAAAAACCGATGAACCCCAGCAAGGTCATACGATCAAGATCGACGAAACATTCTTGACTTTCTGAAGAAAAATCCACGGATTTTTTTACAATCGCTATTACGGTTTGTGAATCCATTTCCATATTGTGGATTTGGTTTTGCAGAGAAAAACGTTCGTTTTTTGACAAATTACGTATCGTTCCGCGTATACTTACGGAAGTGCATCGTGCGAGCATATCGGTGGCAAATCCGCGAGAAATTACAGAGTATTCGCCGTTCCTGAATGTCATAACCGCATCGATTTCACCGGCATATTGGTTTAGAAACACAAACTCATCCTGAACGGTTTTCTTTGTTATTCCGAATTGTGATGAATATTTTATTAAGGATATATCAGTATAATGGCGCTTTTTTTGTGTCGCTGTTGTCGAAGCAACAGCAAATTTCAGCAGTTCATCTCTTTGATATGGGTTTACGTCCGATGGAGTACGATAATCATTGTTTATATAGAAACCTTTGATTTCAGGCATAGCACTGAGGAAATAGTCAAAATTTTCTATGAAAGCAGTATCGGTGGAGTTGAATGTATCAATTGATTTATAGTTTTTAAGAATACATCCGTGTTTTTTTTCCAATCTCAAAACACTTGAAGCAATTGTTGCCTCGCTGAAAATCGAGATACAGTCGCCCAGAGCGGCTATGGAAAGAGTGATTGCGGTAAAAAGCATGCCAAATACGTCGTACTTTAAAAGAACGCCGATTGTAAAAACAATAAAACACATTAATATCCACAAAAGGTAAAGCTGCTTGCCTACAAAAAGACTATTTTTGTGGACTTTTGGCATCTCGTTTGTAAAAACCTTTTTGAAAGGGATGTTTTCGATGTTAAAGATGTTCTTGGCTGTGTGACATACCAAAACTTTTGCATGACCTCCACACACAACACTTCCCGCAAAAACTATGCATGAATGATACGGAGCATCCTGCGGTAAATGCGATTGGGATAATTTGGTTATTTGAGAACAGTCAGAAGTGATAAAAGACTCGAATACAGAAAAATCATCACATTCAATCACTATACAGTCACACGGGACAAAATCTCCCGGCGAGAGAAGAAGTATATCACCTGGAACCAGGTTTTTAATATTTACAACCTGCCTCTTGTTATCCCGTATTACGGCAGAAGTGAGCCTTTTGTGTGAAAGAATACGCCTATTCACATAGTGAATATAAAGGTGTGTTCCGAGTCTGGCAAGTACATACACTCCGAAAAGAACCACGCTTGCAGTTAATGATGCATTTTGTTGTAAAAAAAATGAAAGAATGCATATTACGCAGAAAAGCCATGGCATTACATCAGACAACAGAGATTTAAAAAATGAGGACATTACATTTTCGGATGTGCCAAAAGGAATGTTGCGGCCAAAAGCCGCAGTGTTTTTATCTACGCCTTTTTTTGTAAGACCTCTTGTAAAGTCTGTTCCTAAGGCGGTTTTCAGCTCATCGAGCGGTTTATTGAGTATATTCATAATAGGCTGACCGTGAGATTTTGACCGTCAAAATCTATATTTAAAGCGGTTATTCGTTTGGGATAACTTTCGATTATAGTGGCGGCTATTCTGTCTTCGACCTCCGTTTGGATAAAACGGCGTAAATTACGCGCACCGTATTTTTCACTGTACGATTTTTCAGCAATAAACACTTTTGCATCGTTAGAAAAAGCCAGGGATATTCCACGTTGCTCCATTGCGTTTTTCAGATCCGTCAGGCTTATGTCGGCGATGGAAATGAAGTCTTTTACGCTTAAGCGATTGAACGTAATTATTTCATCAACGCGGTTAAGAAACTCAGGACGCAAAAATTCTTCCAGAGCTTTTTGAGTTTTATCCTTGTCAATGAGCAGAGAGGTTGTTGCAAAACCGGAAAGATTGGAAGAGGAATTGCTGCCGGCGTTGGTGGTCATTATAATAACCGTATTTTCGAAGTTGACCTCTTTTCCATGCGCATCAGTGATTCGACCGTCATCCAAAATCTGAAGAAGTATATTCATAACATCGGGATGCGCTTTTTCAATTTCATCAAACAGAATAACTGAATAAGGCTTACGGCGGATTTTTTCGGTAAGCTGACCGGCATCATCGTAGCCGACATAGCCGGGAGGAGAGCCAATTATGCGAGATACGGCATGTTTTTCCATGAATTCCGACATATCCAGGCGTATAAGCGCTTCGGGAAAATTAAACAGCTCGGATGCAAGCGTTTTTACAAGCTCTGTTTTTCCGACACCGGTTGGTCCGGCGAATATGAAGGACACAGGCTTACGCTTATAAGAAATTCCGGTACGATTTCTTTTTATGGCACGGTACACCGATTCGATTGCGTGATCTTGGCCGATAATGCGTTTTTTAAGACGTTTGTCAAGGTCCACAATGGACGCCACATCATCGTCGGTTATGCAGCTTTTGGGGATACCTGTTTGTATTTCTATTACATGAGCAACTTCCTTTTCGGAAAGGAATATGTTGTCCTTTTGGGCAGAAAGTGTGTTGAACTCATTATTGAGGTTCAATTCACGCACTTTAAGTTCAGCAAGTCGTTCGTACGTTTCATTAGTTTTTTCCGTAAGATTTTCAAGGCTATCCTTTTCGGCTCTCAGCTTGTTTATTTCATCAGCTAAAATGCCGATTTTGGTAAAAATAGCATTGGAGAGAGTGAGATGAGCACATGCTTCATCCAAAATATCAATGGCTTTATCCGGCAGAAAACGATCAGTAATGTACCGTTCGGAAAGAATAACAATTTTTTTCAACAGAGCATCCGGAATATTGACTCCGTGAAAAACTTCGTAATAGTTTTTTATGCCATACAGTATCTTCACGGATTCATCAATGGAAGGCTCATTGACAACAACGGGCTGAAAACGGCGCTCCAAAGCAGAATCCTTTTCTATGTGCTTTCTGTACTCTGTAAGGGTTGTAGCACCTATTATCTGTACCTCACCGCGCGAAAGGGCAGGCTTGAGAATATTTGCTGCGTTCATTCCGCCCTCTGCATCTCCCGCACCGGCAATAGTGTGGATTTCATCGATTACGAGGATGATATTCCCTAACTTTTTAACTTCTTCGATTAAAGCTTTCATACGGCTTTCAAATTGTCCACGAAATTGAGTTCCCGCAATGAGGGAGGTGAGGTCGAGCATGAAAACTTCTTTATTCTTTAGCTTGTATGGCACATCTCCATTTACAATTTTTGTAGCCAGTGCCTCTGCGATAGCAGTTTTTCCGACACCCGGTTCGCCTATCAGACAAGGATTGTTTTTCTGGCGTCTTGACAAAATCTGTATAACACGTTCGATTTCTTTTTCTCGCCCTACTATATTGTCAATCTTTCCTTCTTGCGCCTTTTTTGTAAGGTCAATGCAATATGAGTTAAGAAATTTCTTTGCATTATCCTTTTTCTTTGCATCTTTTTGATTTTGTGAAGAAGTGTCATTTTTCGTTGCTTCTTCTCCCGGAAGAGGCGAAGAAGAAAAGAAAGAACGGATATCCTGTACCGGCGCAGTTGCATCGCCGTCATTAATATCACACAATAATTCGTCGTTTTCATCGGTGAGCGGCATGAGTTGCTCAGACATCATTTCCAGTTCTTCGTCTGAAATATTCATATTTTTAATCATGTCATCGACCTGCTTAAAGCCCATTTCCTTTGCACACACGAGGCAATATCCTTCGTTTTTGGCAGTGCCGTTTTCAAGCTTTGTTACAAATACAACAGCAGGTCGTTTATTACATTTAACGCAAATAGGTAATTTCAAAATTCATCAGCCTTTCGAGTGTTAGGAATTTATCTTATTTTCACGTTTATTTTTAACATATATTCCGCGGTATGTTTTAATATAATACATAACAAGTGTAAACAGTGTAAGAGCAAAAAGGAGAACAGAAAGCAAATTTGATATTTGCTCGTATCTGTTATCGATGAGTATTATAATCACGACAACTGCGTAGAACACGGTGGTTCCGAGTTTACCGTACCAATTGGAATGAACATATATATTTCCGCGTTTGAGAATCAGGGCTGCGCCTGCCATCATGAGAAGCTCTTTGAAGATAATCGTAACAATAAGCCAACCGGGGATCATATGTCTGATGTACAAGCAGATAATGGCAGCTATTTGCATGAGCTTGTCCGCAAGGGGGTCAAGTAATTTTCCTATATTGGTAACCCAACGGAATTTTCTTGCCAGAAAGCCGTCAACAATGTCAGTTATGCCGGCCAGTACAAATACGGCTCCTCCCCACAGCATACCACTGTATCCGTCGTATAAAAACAGGTATATAAACAATGGGATAAGGAGTATTCGAAACAATGAAAGATAATTTGGAATATACTCTTTTTTTAAGTGTTTCATGCAGAGACCTTTCTCAACTTAAAATATTGCTTTTATCATTTCATAAATCGGATTGTATGCGAAGAAGTATTTGAAAACCATGCTGTTTTCCGGAGAAGTCTGTGCGAGAAGCGGGTATTCTGACGATTTCATGTAAGGGAGAGCGATTTCTACTATCATCGCTACAATATAAACCCAAAGCAAGCCAAAAAGTATTCCGGATAATACTCCGAGGAATTTGTTAGCGGTTCTGAGAATAGGAAGTTTTACAAGCTTATCCAAAAGGAATGTTAATACGCTTACAGCCAGTAAGCTTGCTACAAGTATCAGAATGAAAGCGATTACGTAAGAAACAGTCTGGCTTAGTGGCTTGGCGATATAATCAACAGCAGCTTGTGAAGCATTTTCGGTGCTTTCGTTTTTGAAATTTTCAAAGCTTTGCTTGAAAGCATCAAAATCAATATTGAATTTTTCAAGTATATCGCTGAATTCGCCCGGCTTATCTTCAACAATTTTATCAACATCCGGCTGATTGGTGGCTTCATCGACGGCAATTTGAGACATACGATCGGTTACAATGCGCTCCACCGCCGGTTCCATATAATTTTGGTTGATAAACTGACCGAATGTGGGTGAAAAGCTTATTGCGAGTATCAGGCATACAATACCACCGCATAAATTGAGAACGGTTTTAACAAAACCTTTTTTGTATCCTCTGTAAATCGCAAATAAAAATACGATAACTGCTATGATATCAAGTACTATATTCATATTATTCTCCTTCTATTGTCACTGCTTCCGAAGCGTTAGCGAGGATTACCGTGTTGTTATCGGAAATTAGCTCGTCAAACCGCTTGTCAACGGTCAAAGTTTTTTCTTCAAGGGTTTCTAGGTTATAAATAGTCAGGCTACCCGATGACAGTTTGTATAAGCTGTTACTTGTCAAACAAACATCAATAATATGTCCCTGGGAAGCAAATGTCGAAACATGCGTACCATCGCGCCTATAAACGGAAATTTCGTTTTCGCTTCCTATGATTTTTTTAGAAAGGACCAAAGCACTGTAATTGTCGTTGGAAACGAAATCATGCAATGAATCACGCGAAAAATGTACTGAAGTCAATTCCTTCATATCGGATGCATCAAAAAATGTAATCGCCTTATCGGTAAGTATTGTTATAAATTTCTCAAAACCGGAAACCTCCATAATTATCTGGTCATACAATGTTACGGAGGCTATAATTTCCGATTTGTTAACTGAAAGAAGTGTTGCTTCGCTGATATAGAAACCGTCCTGCGCACGTATGGTTGAAATTACAAAATTTCCGTTTGAGGACATGGAAACATCTGTAATATATTTATCACCCGAACGCCATGAATATACGGGTTCAAAGTTGCTGTTGTATACATAAACAACGGAGGTATAACCTTTTTCCGATGTCGCAATGCAGAATTCGCCCTCGTCATTAATAGTGGCGTCAATAATCGGATAGCTGCAATCGGTTTCCCAGATTTTTGAAAATGTATTATAAAGTGAAATATGAGTTCCGCCCAAATCAAATACAAGCATAAACTTATTACCGCATGCGACAGAGGGAGAAGACATGGTATGCTCGGAAGAAAATATTTTTTGGCCTTCAAGATCAAACAAATCGAGTCCCATACGTTTTACAACGGCTAAGTCATTCCTGTATAGTGTAAGCACTGAATCCGCATCACCGCCGAAGTTTATAGTAGTATTACTGACTGCTGCGGAGTTTTCAGGGGCGGCAAAGTCAAGATACTTTATCATGTACCTGAAGTTTTCAATTGTAATATCATCGCGATAAAACTGAAACGCAAAAAGCAAAAAGAAAACAAGCACAATAAGTGTTATAAATTTTGCATAGGTGAAATAACGCGATATTTTGTTGTAATGGTTTTTGAGTTGGCTGTTTCCGTCTATTGGAATCACCTCAATATATTATTTTATTTAAGTATAATCCATGTGCCGGAGCGGTAAATCCCGCAGATTTTCTGGATTTTAACCTGATTATTTCTTCGGGCTTTTCTTTGATACGACCATGATAAATATCGCAAACGGTGCCTACCAGAATTCGCACCATATTGTACAGAAAGCCATTGGCGCAAATACTGAATTTAATTATACCGCCGTCGCGTTTTGCAGTGAAATATTCGATTTTTCGTACCGTGTCAATAATTTTTGAGCCGTCTGACATGAAAGATGCAAAATCATGCTCACCCACGAAATGACTGCAGATTTCATTGAGTGAATCGACGTCAAGTGGCTTTGGATAAAAACAAGCTTTCGTTCTGTAAAACGGGTTGCGGTAAAACTCATTCCAAATGAGATATTCATATTCTTTGGCTTTGCATGAATATCGCGCATGAAATTCATCATCAACAACTTCGGCTTTTACTGCAGAAATATCGAATGGCAACAGAGTATTAAGCGCACGCGGAAGACGTTCCACGTCAAAAGTGGGCTTATCACATAAAAAATTGAAACAAAACCTATTGGCATGAACGCCCGAATCTGTTCTGGAACATCCGTGAATGTCGTAATGCGTGTTGAAGATTATATCAACAGCTTTTGAAACTTCACTCTGAACGGTTGGAGAATTTTTCTGGAACTGCCAACCGTGATAAGCTGTTCCGTCGAACATAATGGTGACAAGTATATTCATATCGTTTACAAACTCAATGTATAGGTGGTTGAAATGTAATTAAGAACTATAATACCGCATAAAAACGCAACGATAATTGTAAGACACACAAAATCTGCAGTTGATAAATGCAGCGATTTCATTTTAGTTCTGCCTTCACCGCCGTGGTAACAACGGCATTCCATAGCCACAGCAAGCTCGTCGGCTCTTCTGAATGCAGAAATGAAAAGGGGAATCAAAATGGGAACAAGCGCCTTGGCACGCTTGAGGATATTTCCGCTTTCAAAGTCTGCTCCTCGTGCCTTTTGAGCATTTATAATCTTTTCCGTTTCTTCAATCAAGGTCGGTATAAAACGCAGTGCGATGGTCATCATCATTGTGAATTCATGAACGGGAACTTTAATCTTTTTGAGCGGATTCATAAGATTTTCGAGCCCGTCTGTGAGTGAAATGGGTGAGGTGGTATAGCTCAAAAGCAGAGATGTACCCATTATAAGTGTCAGAATACGCACCATCATAAAAACCGCGTTTACAATACCCTCCAGGTATATTTTAACAATTCCAAGCTCCAGCACCGGGATATTCCCCTGTGTCCAGAAAAGATTAATGACTGCTGTGAATATTACTATAAGCATTATGGGCTTTATACCTTTGAGTACAACAGAAGGCTTGATGCCGGAAACGGCAACCATCCCAAAAGTAAAAACAAGCAGTAAGGCGAACGAAAAAATATTTTTAGCGGAAAATACTGAGACAATGAAAATAACCGAAACGATGATTTTCATTCTCGGGTCCATTTTGTGTAGTATGGAATTACCTGGGAAAAATTGTCCCAGCGTCATATCTTTAAGCATTGATTACTCCTGAAATTGCTGTTGTAAAAGCTGCTTTATCTCTTTTATTGCGTCATTTGTCGTATATACGGTTTTTAGATCAATACCGCGCCTTTTCAGTTCCAGAATTATTTCCGTCACACTCGGAAGCGCAAGACCGTTGGAGCTGATAAGCTGAGCATTATTAAAAACATCTTCAACCGAACCGCTTGAAAGAATTCTGGAATTCTTCAGCACCACTATTTCATCGGCATATTCGGAAATGTCCTCCATGCTGTGAGAAATAAGAATAACACTGTTATTTTTTGTGCGCTGGTAAGCTTTGATTCCGGTGAGGATTTCTTGGCGTCCGCGCGGGTCCAGTCCCGCCGCGGGTTCATCCAGTACAAGAACTTCCGGTTCCATGGCGATTACGCCCGCAAGAGCAACGCGACGTTTCTGACCGCCGGAAAGCTCGAAAGGTGATTTCTCGAGAAGCTCGGAGGATAGCCCCACGAACTCCGCAGCCTGACGTACGACCGTGTCCAGGTCTTTACCGCTCAGTCCCATGTTTTTAGGGCCGAATGCAATATCCGAGTATACGGTTTCCTCAAACAACTGGTACTCCGGATATTGAAATACCAGCCCGACTTTGTGACGAATAAGACCTATATTTTTGGGTTCTTCCCATATGTCACAATTTCCGAGCAACACTCTGCCGCTTGTTGGTTTCAATAAACCGTTTAAAAGCTGTGCAAGGGTTGATTTGCCCGAACCTGTGTGTCCGATAAGCCCCGTCAGTTTTCCGCCGTGAAATGTAATATTTATATTTTCAAGAGCTTCCTTTCGAAAAGGGGTGTTGGGGCTGTACACATAGGTTACATTTTCAAGTTTGATATCTGTCAATTTACTTTCGCCTTTCAATAATAAGCTTTTCAATAGCATCGGCTGCTTCTGCCACAGTCATTACGCCTTTGGGAACATTAAATCCGTCTCTTGCCAGCATATACATAAGCTCCGTCGGCTGAGGAACATCCAACCCAATTGCTTTAAGCTTTTCAACGTCGGAAAACACATCTCGTGGTAAGCCGTCCATAAATATTTCACCGTCATTCATAACAATAACACGGTCTGCATAAACAGCTTCTTCCATATAATGCGTAATGAGAACAGTTGTTATGTTTTTATCTCTATTCAGTTTGTTGGCGGTATTGATTATGTCACGCCGCCCGTATGGATCAAGCATTGCGGTTGATTCGTCGTAAATAATACATTCGGGGAGCATTGCTATTACACCCGCTATCGCGACACGTTGCTTTTGACCACCGGAAAGCTGGTGAGGGGAGTGGAGACGAAAATCAGTCATGCCTACTGCATCAAGAGCATAATCAACACGCTCACGTATAGTTTGGGGATCGACCCCCATATTCTCCGGACCAAACGCTACATCTTCTTCAACAACCGTTGCAACAATTTGATTGTCGGGATTCTGAAAAACCATACCTACCGATTGGCGTATTTCAAGTATCCGCGACTCGTCAGAGGTTTCAATGCCGTTGACTGTTACTTTTCCTTCGGTTGGCAACAACACTCCGTTCATCAGTTTTGCCAATGTGGACTTTCCTGAACCGTTGTGCCCGAGAATTGCAACAAAAGTGCCGTCCTCAATTTTTAGTGATACATTTTTTACGGCATAGTGTGTTTTATCTATAACCGGCTGAGAGTTGTAGGTGTAGGAAACGTTTTCAAAAACTATATTTGACATTTTTAACCTTTCATGATTATGTTACAAGTACCATCTTGCTGCCGCACCGCAGGGAAGAAAGCCACCCGTTTGAGTAACCGGAAGACCGATTTCATCACATTCTACCTTTCCGCCTTTAAGATGAAGCCTCAAAAGGTAACCCATTGTCGAAGCGGAAAGCCCAGTTGTGTAGGAGTTTAGTAAAAAGAATAGAGGATTGTCGGATAAAAGGTTTGAACACAGGCGAATAAAATCGCCGATGTTGCTTTCGAGTTTCCACATTTCTCCGCCGGGACCGCGTCCGTAGGAAGGTGGATCCATGATTATAGCATCGTACTTGTTGCCACGGCGTATTTCTCTTTCGCAGAATTTGATACAGTCATCAACGATATATCGTATGGGAGCACTTTCTAAACCGCTGGAAGCGGCATTTTCCTTAGCCATTGCAACAATGCCTTTTGAAGCGTCCACGTGACACACGCTGGCACCGTTTGCCGCAGCTGCTATTGTTGCACCGCCGGTGTAAGCGAACAGGTTGAGGACGGAAATCTTGCGTCCCGAGTTGCGGATCATTTCACCAAACCAATCCCAGTTTGCAGCTTGCTCAGGAAAAACACCTGTGTGTTTGAATCCCATCGGCTTGATGTTAAAAGTGAGATTTTTGTAATCAATTTGCCATTTTTCCGGAAATCTGTTAATTTCCCAATGCCCCCCGCCATTTTGAGAACGTACATAATGACCGTCGGCTTTGTCCCAGAGTTTGTGGCGTTTTACACCGCTCCAGATAACCTGTGGATCGGGACGTATGAGTATATACTTACCCCAACGTTCAAGACGTTCACCGTCGGATGTGTCCAATAATTCATAATCCGCCCAGTTGTTTGTTGTATACATAAATTCAGTCCTCAATAGAAATTTGTCTGTCTTTTTTTAGGTCAATGCCAAGATGTTCATACGCCAGCTGTGTTACACATCTGCCACGCGGAGTACGGTTGAGAAAACCGATTTGAAGCAGGTAAGGTTCGTATACATCTTCGAGCGTAATCGCTTCTTCTCCTATGGTCGCGGCAAGCGTTTCAAGACCTACGGGACCGCCACCAAAGAATTTGATGATTGAAGTGAGCATCCTGCGGTCTACCATATCAAGACCAAGCTCATCGATCTCAAGCATTTTTAAGGCTTCATCAGCTGTGGCGCGGTCTATTATTCCATTGTGCTTCACTTGAGCGAAATCGCGAACTCTTTTCAGAATACGGTTTGCTATACGTGGTGTTCCGCGTGATCGTCTGGCAATTTCATCGGCACCTTCCGGGGTTATGTCAATGCCAAGGATATCCGCACTGCGGGTTACGATTGAAGCCAGTTCTTCCGTAGTGTAAAGTTCAAGTCGCAGAAGAACACCGAAACGGTCACGCAGCGGTGCGGTAAGCTGACCTGCTCGAGTGGTGGCACCTATAAGTGTGAATTTTTCAAGCGGTATCCGTATACTTCTTGCTGAAGGACCGCTGCCGATTATTATGTCAAGCGCATAATCTTCCATGGCAGGGTAGAGGACCTCCTCAATTGAACGGGAGAGTCTGTGTATCTCGTCGATGAAAAGCACATCGCCGTGCTGAAGGCCCGAGAGAAGTGCCGCAAGATCTCCTTGCTTTTCGATTGCGGGCCCGGAAGTGATTTTGATATTTACGCCCAATTCAGAAGCGATGATTGCGGAAAGAGTAGTTTTTCCGAGGCCGGGCGGACCGTACAGCAGAACGTGATCCAGTGCCTCGCTTCTGCTTTTTGCCGCTTCAATATAGATTTTAAGACTTTCTTTTGCTTTTTCCTGCCCTACATATTCGTCGAATGTTCTGGGGCGCAGTGAATTGTCCGTTATAGAAGCCTCGTTGTCGTATTCAATGGGCGAAGGGTCAACCACTCGCTCATCAAATGTATCGTCGTCGTATTCGTGTTTTTTTGACATTTTTTACCTCATCAGTTTTTTGAGACCCCGGCGTATCATTTCTTCAAGCGGTGTATCATCCGCAATGCCGTCCAATGCATCATAAGCCTCTTTTCGTGTGTATCCGAGTACTACCAGTGCATCCGCCGCGGCGGTTACATCATCGCTTGAACCTGTCATGCTGTCACCGGCAATGATGGGCGATTTGACAGCAACGGCAGTCTGATTCTTTTTCATTTTGTCATGGAGTTCAAGTATGATTTTCTGAGCTGTTTTAAGTCCGATTCCCTGAGCGGCACTTATGGCTTTGGGGTCATTGGAAATAACCGCCATGGCAAATCGTGTAGGAGTTAATTCAGAAAGAATTGACATTGCGGCCTTTGGGCCCACTCCCGAAACAGTTATAAGCATTTGGAATGTGTGACATTCCTCGGTGTCATAGAAGCCGTACAGCTCGCTTGAATCCTCGCGAGTGACAAGATAAGTGTAAAGCTTTACGTTACCTTCGGTATTCATCAGCTTGCCTATGGTTTTATCACTGACGGTCATCTTATAGCCGATTCCGTTGTTATCGATAACAGCCATGCCAGATGCGGCGTGAACAAGCGTGCCGCTTATATAGTAGTACATTTATTTTCCTCCGGTACGTTTTGTTGGATTAATTTTGTTAAGTCCTGCAAGCTTCGAAGAAGAATTATGTGCGTGACATATTGCAAGTGCAAGTGCGTCGGCGGCATCATCCGGCTTAGGGCGTTCATTGAGCCCCAAAAGCACTTTTGTCATTTCCATAACCTGATGCTTTTCGGCTCGTCCATAGCCAACCACGGCCTGCTTTACTTGCAGTGGTGTATATTCAAACAGCGGTATTCCCGCTCTTTCTGACGAAAGAAGCACTATGCCTCGTGCCTGTGCGACGTTAATTGCGGTTTTCTGGTTGGTGTTGAAAAAAAGTTCTTCAACCGCCACGGCATCTGGAGTATATGTTTTGATAAGACAGTTCAATCGGTCATATATCAGTGCCAATCTGCGTTCAACGCGTTCACCGGCAGCAGTGGTAATTGCACCGCAAGTGATATAGTTGAATGAATTGCCAAAATAGTTTATAATGCCGTACCCCATAGTTGCGATACCGGGGTCGATACCCAGAATAATCATCAGACACACTCCGTAAAATAAGATTTGCAATCGGGCTTGTAAGCCGGGTTCTGTACCGATCCTGAGATCGATGACGGTCATCTATCTCGACCGTACGTTGCCGTACGGCTCAAGCCACTAGGGAACTATCAGGCTGATTTAAACGTTCCACGTGTTGCTTCAGATAGGGTTTACAGGGCAATGCAGTCGCCTGCACGCCGGTGAGCTCTTACCTCGCCTTTCCATCCTTACCTCAAAAGAGGCGGTATATTTCTGTTGCACTTTCCCGGAAGTCGCCTTCGGCGGACGTTATCCGCTATCCTGCCATATGAAGCCCGGACTTTCCTCACAGAGTTCGAATTCTGCGCGACCGTCCCGCCCGGTTGCAAATACGATATATATTATATACTAATATTTTATTTTTGTCAAATATTTTTAAGGAATATATTGATTATTTTTTCTAAAAAGAGTATAATATAGCATAAATTATTTTTTTTTTTGGAGCCGCTATGAGAAATATTAAATACACTTTCAGTGATTTTAAAACATGGATACACGGCAAACGGGTAGGCTTGGCGGGTGTCGGAATAAGCAACAGTCCGCTGATTGACTTGCTGGATTCATGCGGAGCAACAATTGTTGCGCGTGACAAAAAAGTTCCTGAGGAAAACATATTGAATAAGCTTAAATCCGTAGAAGCCGAGATTTTCACAGGTGAAGATTATCTCAAGGATATAACTGAAGATATCGTCATAAAATCGCCGGGTATACGCCCTGACTTGGAAGAGTTCAAAAATGTTGCCGTACTTACAAATGAAATGCAGCTCTTTTTTGATGTCTGCCCCGCAAAAATAATCGCCGTTACCGGCAGTGATGGTAAAACGACAACTACTACCCTCATTTCGGAAATTCTTAAAAAAGCCGGGTACAACGTATGGCTTGGCGGAAATATTGGCACACCGCTTTTCTGTAAGACGGAAAGTATTACCGAAAACGATGTTGTTGTGCTGGAACTTTCCAGTTTTCAGCTTATGTCTATGACATCTTCTCCGGATATATGTATAATTACAAATGTTTCTCCGAACCATCTTGATTGGCATACGGATTTTGAAGAATATGTAGTGGCAAAGAAAAATATATTTAAGTTTTCGGATAACAGTATTGTTGTTTTGAATAAGGATAATGAAATTACCCGTAAAATGGCTGATGAGTTATCCGAAGAGCGGGTGCGTTTCTTCTCAAGAAAAGAAGATGCTGTGGATGAGGCGATCTGCGTGCGTGGTAAAAAAATTCTTAACAGAAGTGACATATTTATCCCCGGAGAGCATAACGTGGAGAACTTTCAGGCAGCCATAGCCGCGACTTTGGATTTTGTTTTGCCGGAGCATGTAATTTCGGTGGCACGCGAGTTCAGGGGTGTACCTCACAGATGTGAATTTGTAAGGGAAAAGGACGGGGTAAAGTATTATAACAGTTCTATTGACAGCAGCCCCAGCCGTACTATTGCAGCTGTTGGTGTTTTCAAGAGTAAAATTATTGCCATTTGCGGTGGTTATGACAAAAATCTTGATTATTCACCGCTTGCCGATGTTTTTGCGCAAAAGCTTAAGGTACTTATACTTACGGGTGCAACTTCACAGAAGATATATGACGCCGTAGTGAAAGTCGACCATGATTATCCGATATATTTTGAGAAAGATCTTGCCTCTGCCGTAAAGAAGGCACATGATATTTCAACAAGCGGAGATACAGTAGTTCTTACACCTGCCAGTGCAAGCTTTGACGCATTTAAGAATTTTGAGCACCGAGGCAATTTTTTCAAAGAACAAGTCAATAATTTAGAATGATTTAGAGGAAAGGTTAGACATGAACATAAAAAAAGCCATTGAAACTTTGACAGAACTGCCATCCGTTTCGGGTTATGAACATTTGTTACACGACCGGATTTTTTCTTTGTGTGAAGGTGTATTTGATACTGCCTATGCTTTAAAAAATCAAAGCGTGGTTGCAGTAAAAAAATGCGGTAATCCCAATGCACCTGTTATACTTCTTAATGCGCATTTGGACGAGATAGGTATGTATGTCACCGCTGTGCATGAGGGTGGTTTTCTGAGTGTTACAAATATCGGCGGTATAGATACCAACATTTTGTATGCTTCACAAGTTACAGTTTACGGTAAACGTCCGATTAAAGGCGTTTTTGTTTCCACACCGCCTCATCTTGGTAACGGATCCACTGACCTTGATAAGATAACAAAATTGGTCATCGACACCGGCCTTACAAAAAAAGAGCTGGATGAACTTGTTGATATTGGAACGCCTGCAGTATTGGCCAATGGCGTGGATTATCTTTTGAATGACAGAATTTCTTCACGCGGTTTGGATGACAAAATTGGTGTTATAACAATAATTAAAGCCGTTGAAATGCTGAAAAAAACTATTGATTTTGATATATATGCTTTGTTTTCTTCACAAGAAGAAGTAACTTCTTTGGGCGCTTCAACCGGTGTATACGACATAAATCCGGATATGGCTATTGTCGTAGATGTAGGTCACGCAAAGATGAAGGGTATCGATGAGATTGGTGCACTTGAACTTTCGTGTGGCACGGCTGTATCTTATTCCGCTACCACCTCACGAAAGCTTTCCGATGCAATATGTACGACTGCCGAAAAACACAAATTAAAGTTCCGGCGTGTCAGCGAAGCCAATAACACCGGAACGGACGCTCATAATATACAGGTGGCACTGGAAGGTATCCCATGTACCGTTTTATCTGTCCCATTGAGAAACATGCACACCGCCTGTGAAGTTATTTCTCTTGAAGATGTGAAGAATACAAGCAAACTTATTGCTTGTTTTATAACTGATGGTTTGTATCGCGGAGAGGAGATGCGTATAATTGGATAATATCAAACTGCTCAAAGAACTCTGTGATGCCAAAGGTGTATCCGGCAACGACGACGAAGTAAAAAACATAATTATAAGAGAAATAAAGCCCTACTGCGAACGGCTTTACGTTGATAAGGTCGGAAATCTGATAGCTTATAAAAAAGGTGAAAAAACACCAAAAAACAAAATGATGTTCTCTGCGCATACCGATGAAGTAGGACTTATGATCACGGGAATACTTGATGACGGTACACTGACATTCGAGCCCGTGGGTGGTATAGATTCGCGTGTTCTAAGCGCCAAGAGAGTTCGTGTCGGCGAATTACCGGGTGTGATTTGCTCAAAACCAATACACTGTAAAACCGCTGAAGAGCGCAAGAAAGCCACACCCTACAGGGAACTCGTGATTGATATTGGTGCAAACTCAAAAAAACAGGCACAGCAGTATGTTAAAATAGGGGATACAGTTACGTTTTTTACGGAATTTGCAAAATTTGGAGAAAACAAAATTAAAGCTAAAGCGCTTGATGACCGCTTGGGCTGTTGGCTGATGTGCAATTTAATCAAATGTGAAACCAAGTATGATGCGTACTTTGCGTTTACACAATGCGAAGAAGTAGGTTGCCGGGGTGCAATGAGTGCGGCAGCGCACATAAAGCCTGATATCGGAGTGATTCTAGAAACTACTACCGCCGCAGATATTTCCGGTGTGAGTGGGGATAAGAGAGTTTGCCTGCAGGATGGCGGTGCAGTGTTATCCATTATTGACAACGGAACTGTTTACGACAGGAATATATATAATGCCGCAGTGGAGTGTGCCGAAAGAAGCGGGATTAAATGGCAAACCAAAACATATGTTTCGGGCGGAAATGATTCACGTGCCGTTCAGAGAGCGGGAAATGGTGCAAAAGTGTTAGCGGTTTCTGCACCTTGTCGTTATTTGCATACACCAAGTTGTGTTGTGGATTTACGCGATGCGGAAAATATGCAGGAGTTATGTCTAAAACTGATTGAAGAATACGGAGATATGGAAATATGAATTCTGAAAAGCTTATAGAGAAACTTACAAACGAGATTTCCGTTTCGGGCGCCGAGTACGGAAGAGACAGCTTTATTTATAATGAGATTTCAAGATATACCGATTCGGTTGAAATTGACCCTATGGGTAACATAATAGCGTGTAAAAAATCTGCTTTTTCGGATGCCAAGAAATTTATGCTTGCCGCTCATATGGATGAGATAGGCTTTATTGTTCATTACATTGATGACAACGGTTGGCTGAGAGTGAGTGGCATTGGTGGTATCAATTGTGCTTCAGCGGCATTTACAAATGTAGTGTTTGACAACGGAGTTCAGGGTGTGCTGGTTGCGGAAGAAAACACCAAAAATGCTGATTTGTCAGTTAAAAAGTTTTATGTCGACGTGGGTGCCAAGAACAGAAAAGAAGCTGAAAAGCTTGTACAAATAGGTGCAAGATGTACGATAAGACCGAACTTTACAAAGCTTTCGGGTGGAAAAATTTCTTCTCACGCTTTGGATAATAAGGTGGGATGCGCACTTTTACTTGAAACAGCACAGCGCGTTGAAAACAGCCCGTATGACCTGTATTTTGTTTTCACTTCGCAAGAAGAGGTTGGACTGCGTGGTTCGCAGACAGCTTCATTTTCAGTGCGCCCCGATTACGGTATAGCTGTTGATGTTACCGATGTGGGGGATGTACCCGGTTGTGACCCCATGGAGGTGAAGCTTGGTAAGGGCGCTGCCGTTAAAATCAAGGATTCTTCGGCTATTTGTTCGCCACAAATGGTTTCGTATCTAAAAACGATTGCAACGGAGAACAAAATACCTTACCAACTCGAGATACTTCTTGCCGGCGGTACTGATACAAAATCGTTACTCATGACAGCCGGTGGTGCTGTTGCCGGTGCGATTTCCGTTCCTACGAGATATATACACACAAGTGTTGAAACGATAGATATGAAAGACTACGCGGCTTGTCTCAAGCTTTTGGTTTGTGCTTTGGAGGGTAGAATAAATGCGTGATATATTTGAAAGAATTGCTGAACTTGAAAGGGGATTCTGTGAACAGTTTACAAAAATTGACGATGTTGCGTTAAAAAACCAGCTACGTGTAATGGAGGCGTTCAGGAAGAACAGAGTGAGCGATGCCATGTTTGGAGCTTCCAGTGGTTACGGATACGGTGATATAGGACGAGATACCGCTGACATTCTGTATGCTGATATTTTTGAATGTGAAAGCGCATTTGTGCGTCATAATATCGTGAGCGGAACACATGCACTTACCGTCGCACTTTTCGGTTTACTGCGTCCGGGAGACACACTGCTTTCGGTTGCCGGCAAACCATATGATACGCTGGATGAGGTCATCGGCCTGAGCGGTACTCCGGGCAACGGCTCACTGAGGGATTTCGGTGTGTCATACGACCAAATTGAGCTGAAAGACGGGACCTTTGATTTTGAGGCAATCAAAGCAAGAATTACGCCCTCGACAAAAGTTGTATACGTACAGCGTTCAAAGGGCTATTCAACACGGAAAACACTTTCAAGCGGCGAAATCGGAGAACTTGTCAGATTTGTAAAGAGCATCAGCGACGCGTACGTTGTGGTGGATAACTGCTACGGCGAATTTGTTGAACTTCACGAACCTACATATTACGGCGCGGATATTATCGTTGGCTCTCTTATTAAAAATCCCGGTGGTGGAATGGCTGAGTCCGGTGGGTATATTGCCGGAACGAAAAAAGCAGTGGAACTATGCGCCTACCGTTTGACCTCTCCGGGAATAGGACTGGAGTGCGGAGCTTCGCTTGGACAGAATAAAAACATAATTAAAGGCTTGTTTTATGCCCCACATACAGTTGCACAGGCTCTGAAAACAGCAATACTTGCTGCCGGATTGTTTGAAGAAATGGGCTTTAATGTAAATCCATCGCCAAAAGAAGAACGTTATGATATCATACAGACCGTTTCTCTCAATTCTCCCGAACAGATATGCGCTTTCTGCAGAGGTATACAAAAAGGCTCTCCGGTTGACAGTCATGTGACTCCCGAGCCATGGGATATGCCCGGATATGCTTCTCAGGTAATTATGGCAGCGGGTACATTTGTGCAGGGTGCTTCCATAGAGCTTTCGGCGGATGCCCCAATACGCGAGCCGTACACGGTGTACTTCCAGGGTGGACTGACTTACGAAAGCGGAAAAATCGGACTTATAGAAGCCGTTCGTGCTGTCGAGGAGGCAATCGGTAAATGACAAAAAAGAATTTAAATGAATATAGAATTATCGATGTGCATTGTCATGTTTTTCCGGAAAAAATAGCTCAATCCGCCGCAAACAACATCGGCGCATATTACACTCTCCCCGTTAACGGCGACGGAACACTGGCGGGCATGGTAAATCTGTCGCAAGGAATTAATATCTGTAAATTTGTCATTTGCTCAGCTGCAACAAAGGCTGTGAATGTTGAACATGCTAACGATTTTATTTATAATACTGTAAAATCCCACAATAACCTTATCGGTCTGGGTACCACTCATGCGGATTACAATGATAACGAAAAGGAATTTGAACGCATGATACAGATGGATATGCGAGGAATAAAGCTTCACACTGATTTTCAGGGGTTTGACATCGACACGCCGAAGATGTTTACTGCATATAAGCTGTGCGAAAAATATCGCTTTCCTGTGCTTTTTCATGTTGGTGACCCAAAATGTAACCACTCCAGAGCGGATAAGTTATACAATATTAAGCAAAGATTTCCGGATTTGATAATAATAGCCGCCCATATGGGCGGCTACTCAACCAAAGATCTGGCAGAAAAGTATTTTGTCGGAACCGACGTGTACTTTGATTGCTCCGAGTGGCATAACTACATGAGTGCTGATGAGCTGGTGGATATGATACATCGACATGGTGTTGATAAAATACTTTTCGGAAGTGATTATCCTCTTTATTCTGCAGAGCAGACGGCGCGTATGTTGCTTGAGCAAGCGCACCTTACCGATGAGGAACTTGAAAAAATTTTTTATACCAATGCCGCTAAGCTTTTTAAAATTAATTGTAATAATCCCAACCATTAATATTACCTGATGTTATAAAATAATCGTTTTTCTTTTCCTGAATACCTTCGCATGAATGAAAGTCAACTATAACAAGCTTGACTTTCATTTTTTCATATATTATATTTTTAATATATACGGCAGCAGTTTGGCCCGGTTCAACGCCCTCCTTTAATTCCGACAGACCCGAAAGGTTAGGGGTGAGTTCTACAAAAATACCGTAGCTTTCCACACTTCGTACTATTCCTGCAACGGTTTGTCCTACGGAAAATCTATCGGCATTTTCGCGCCATGTTCCCAGAAGCTCCTTGTGCGTGAGGGAAATTTTTATAAGCTTGCCGTTTTCCTCTATATTACGCACAGCCGCTTTTATGTATTGACCAATGCGAAATCTGTCTTTTGGATGTGAAATCCTCGAAACGGAAATGCTGTCTATTGAGAGCAGAGCGGTTACACCGCACCCGATATCGCAAAAAGCACCAAATGGCTCAAAATGCGTGACACGTGCATCTATCACTTCACCCGTTTCAAGCTTTGATATGTATTTTTCAATACATAATTCCTGTGCTTTTTTTCTGGATAATGTCATTTTATCTTTTTCGATGGATTCTATTATGAAAGAAACCGATTTTCCCACGCGTGTGATTGCGGCTATTTCTTTACAGGGAGCACCATCCGGAGTGAGTGCGACCTCTTCGTGCGGTATTACGGCATGAAAGCCCGGGATCTCTACAATCAGGTTGAAGCAGTTATCGCAAAGTACGGCTTTTGCTTCGATAATGGTTTTATTCTGCATTGCTTTTTCAAGAAGCTGCGGTGAATTCAGGTATTCTTTGTTTGCTGCTGAATTGAAATTGTATCCTTCCGGTTTGTAATTATTCATTTTAAGTTTACGGAAAAGTCCGCTGTGTCCTTTCTGCATATTTATTTTGCCTAATGAATTATATTAATCCAAATTAACAAATATTCCCATAAGGCATAAAATATAGTAACACGAAAGTGTAATTCTATTCAGGGGGAAACCAATATGAACGAAAAGAACTGCAGATCCGACAGATCTGCATGTAACAGTTGCGTTGAAAACGACGTGTGCTGTATAGATACTTATAAAATTTTTGATTCATGTCGCGATCAGATGTGTCTTGAAGATCTCAAAATATATATGACCGGTCGTGCTCATGAAACACTTGAAGCCTCAAATGACGTAAGGGTCAAAATGGCTAAGGTTATTTGGCTTAAAATAACACCGGATGAAATGCCGTTTAATCGTGGATACTACCAGGTAAGAATACGTTACTACTTCTATGTTTTGCTTGAGGGTTGTGTTAACGGAAACCCTAGAGAAATTCCCGGTGTTGCAGTTTACGACCAGACAACCGTTCTGTGCGGAGGCGAAAGCAATGTTTCAACATTCAAGTCGGATGTAAACTCCACATTCTGTTCCTCTCCGCTCATAAATTCGGGTTATTTTTCGGGTCATCAGCCACAGATTGTTGTTGATGTTGTGGATCCCATTGTGCTTAACCTCAAGGTGGTGGATAACTGTCCGCTCAAAGTGGGATGTGCAGGTGCAACAGAAGATATGCCGGATCAAGTATGTGCATGCTTCGATGGCGATGTGATTGATAAAGCTGATGCAAAGTCTGCATTTATCAGTCTTGGCGTTTTTGCGTTGATCCGTCTCCAGAGAGCAACGCAGATTATTGTCCCTGCCGGTGAATACCGAATTCCCGATAAGGAATGTAACAGCACTGCAAGCTTTGAGGATGCATGCTCTCTGTTCCGCGCGATGAATTTTCCGGTTGAGGAATTCTTTCCGCAGGAAGGAAGCGGTTGTAACTCTTGCGGATGCTCGCACTCGCAAGGCGGCCGCGAAATCGACCCTAAAGATTATGAATAATATAAAGGCAGAGCGGCATGCTCTGCCTTTATATTTTTACTTACCACTTGACAAAAATCGGTATTTATAATATAATATTCAGCAGTTTGAAAACTTATGAAGGAGCATATTTCTTTAAGATATGGATATTTTGAAAAAAATAACGGAAGAATTTAAAATTCAGCCGTATCAGACAGAAAACGCCGTGAAACTTCTTGATGAAGGAAATACGGTGCCGTTTATAGCCAGATACCGTAAGGAAGTGACAGGTTCACTTGATGATCAACTGCTGCGAGACCTTTGCGATCGCCTTAATTACCTGAGAAGCCTTGAAAAGCGTAAAGAAGAGGTGAAAGCGAGCATTGAGGAGCAAGGTAAGCTTACCGATGAAATTATAGCTTCTTTGGAAAAGGCGGAAACTCTTACCGAAGTCGAGGATATATACCGTCCGTACAAGCCCCATCGTAAGACACGTGCTTCGTTGGCGCGTGAAAAAGGTCTTGAGCCTTTAGCTGATTTGATATTTGCTCAGGAATTGACAAACGGAGACATCAATGATATTGCTTCCGAATATGTCGATGAAGAAAAAGGCGTCGCAAATGAGGATGAAGCAATTGCGGGGGCTCTGGATATCATAGCGGAGAATATTTCGGACAACGCCGAGTTCCGCAAGGATATTCGACGTATGACCTTTACTTATGGTGTTATCAAGACCAGGCAGGCAAAAGAAGAGGATTCTGTTTATTCTATGTATTATGATTATTCCGAGGCTGTTTCAAAACTTCCCGGACACAGAATTCTTGCAATCAACAGAGGCGAAAAAGAGGAGTTTCTCAAGGTTAGTCTGGAAATTGATGATTACATGATTCTTAACTACTTGTACAATAAATGCATCACCGGTAAGTCCATTTTTTCAAAATGCATTGAAACCGCCGCAGATGATGCATATTCACGTTTGATAAAGCCTTCAATTGAACGTGAAATACGTTCCGATATTTTTGAGACTGCCTGCGAAAGTGCCATTGTAGTTTTTGCGGACAATCTTCATAATCTACTTATGCAGGCACCTATCAAGGGTAAGACGGTTATTGGTCTTGACCCGGGTTATCGTACGGGATGTAAAGTGGCGGTTGTAGATAAAACCGGTAAAGTTTTGGATACTGCGGTTATATATCCTGCTAAGCCGTATGAAAAAATTGCAGAAGCCGAAGCAGTAATTATGAAGCTTATAAAGAAGCATGATGTTGATATGCTTGCAATAGGAAACGGTACGGCTTCAAAGGAGACCGAGATATTTGCGGCAAACCTCATAAAGAATAATTCTCTTGAAATCAAGTATATGATGGTATCCGAAGCGGGCGCTTCGGTATATTCGGCATCTAAGCTTGCGGCAGAGGAATTCCCGGACTTTGACGTTACGCAGCGAAGTGCGGTTTCCATCGCGCGCCGAATGCAGGATCCTTTGGCTGAACTTGTTAAAATTGAGCCTAAAGCTATCGGTGTGGGACAGTATCAGCATGATATGAAGCCGGCAAGACTTAACGAAGTGCTTGGAGGCGTTGTAGAGGATTGTGTTAATACTGTCGGTGTTGACCTTAATACCGCGAGTCATTCATTGCTTTCCTACGTTGCCGGTATCAATGCAACAGCAGCCAAAAATATTGTGAAGTACCGCGAGGAAAATGGTGAGTTTGATTTCATAAAGGATATAAAGAAGGTTCCGAAGATCGGCGCTAAGGCATTTGAACAGTGCGCGGGATTTCTGCGTATACCCTTTGGCGATAATCCGTTGGACAATACCGGTGTGCATCCGGAATCTTATGATGCCGCGTTCAAGCTACTCGAAATGTTTGGATACGATGAAAAAGATGTAGCATACGGAAAAATAAGTAGTCTTATGGAAAAAGTTGAAAAAGAGGGCAAAGACGGTGTGGCGGAAAAGCTTGGCGTCGGTACTCCGACTCTCATAGACATAATAAAGGAACTTGAAAAGCCCGGACGAGATATAAGAGATGACTTTGCACAGCCGATATTACGTGATGATGTTCTTGATATGGAAGACCTTAAAGAAGGTATGGAACTTGTCGGAACGGTACGCAATGTCTGTGACTTTGGAGCTTTTGTTGACATTGGCGTTCATCAGGACGGATTGGTTCATATTTCACAAATCACCGAAAAATATATAAAACATCCGAGTGACGTACTATCTGTTGGGGATATAGTCAACGTCAAAATACTGTCCGTTGATTTAAACAAGAAAAGAATATCACTCACGATGAAAAAATAAAGCCGCTTTTTGAGTGCTGTTTTATGTAAAATGTATAAAAAAACTAATTTTCGGAGCGTAAAACACCCCTTATAAGCGACAAAAATTGGCTAAATTTAATTGTTGTGACATAATTTGTGCATAATACACAAAAGGCGTGCCGAAAGTTTGTTGATGAAACCACTTTAAAAATTCATTGTTTTCTGTTAAAATATATGCATTAAAGTTTGTAAGTTAAAACGGAGCCACGTTTAGCTATATAAGGAGGATAATAATGGCAAGTGTATCTTTAAAACACATTTTTAAGAAATATCCGGGCGGTGTTACCGCTGTTAGCGATTTCTGCCTGGAAATAAAAGACAAGGAGTTTATCATTCTCGTAGGACCTTCCGGTTGCGGTAAATCCACCACTCTTCGTATGATTGCCGGCTTGGAAGAAATTACTGAGGGTGAACTGTTCATCGGCGACCGCCTGGTAAACGATGTAGCTCCTAAGGATAGAGACATAGCGATGGTGTTCCAGAACTACGCTCTGTATCCCCATATGACCGTTTTCGAGAACATGGCGTTCGGTCTTAAACTCCGCAAGACCCCCAAGGAAGAAATCAAGAGAAGAGTAGAAGAAGCTGCTCGTATCCTTGACATTGCTCATCTGCTTGACAGACGTCCTAAGGCTCTGTCCGGTGGTCAGAGACAGCGTGTTGCACTGGGACGTGCCATCGTTCGTGAACCGAAGGTGTTCCTTCTTGACGAGCCTCTTTCCAACCTCGATGCTAAACTCCGTGCTCAGATGAGAACAGAGCTCACTAAGCTCCACAAGCGTCTGGGAACTACTTTCATCTACGTTACTCACGACCAGGTCGAGGCTATGACTATGGCTTCCAGAATCGTTGTTATGAAAGATGGTCTCATTCAGCAGGTTGATTCTCCTCAAAATCTGTATGACAACCCTGTTAATATCTTCGTTGCCGGCTTTATCGGTACACCTCAGATGAACTTTATAAATTCCACTCTTATCAAGAAGGGTGAAGATTACTTTGTTAAGTTCGGTGAAATCGAGCTTAAGCTTCCTGCCGAAAAATCAGCTTGCCCCGAGCTTGCTGACTATGTCGGAAAGGAAATCATCATGGGCGTTCGTCCCGAGTGTATCCACGACGAGCCTATGTATCTTTCCTCTCTCTCTGAATGGGTTATCGATGCTAATGTTGAAATCACCGAGCTTATGGGTGCTGAAATTCACCTTTACTTGGTTGCTGAAGAACAGAACATTATTGCTCGCGTTTCTTCTCGTTCCAAGGCTAAGTCCGGCGATGTTATTAAGGTTGCATTTGATATGTCCCGTGTTCATATCTTTGATAAGGACACTGAAAAGTGTGTCGTACACTAATATTACATATGTGTATTATGAAAGACAGCTTCATCACGAAGCTGTCTTTTTTGCCCGCTCGAAAATTAGATGCGTAAAGTTTTATTATGGATTCATTAATAAATTAATAATAATTTTCTGATATAATCCTTTTATTATAGTTTGGAGGTCTAACAATGATAATCGATTTCAGAATTGACTTTGGGTATATGTATCTTTATTCAAGAAGGCATTATCATCCGTTTTACATTTGGGACGGATGCCTCGAATGTGATAACGGCGAAATACTTGAAACTTATCAACTGTTTTATCCTATTGTTATATCCGGTCCCGGACAAACTCCAAAGGAAACGAAGCTCTCCTCACCAAATTGGAGACTACGCACTAAGCGCGGTGTTGCAGCTATGCGATTTGTTGCCGATGTCGGGGAAAACACTGTATTCCACCTTAAAACGGTGAATTTTGACTTCAGTTTCAATGCATCGGAAATTATTGAAAACGGCAGAATTGATGTTATGGTGGGTCCTAAGTATCTAAACTGCTCTGTTGTAATTACTAAAACAGATTATCTTTGGTTCAGACCTGAGCCTGTCTATGGCGAGCAAACATTTGATATTGAAAAACTCGGTGTTCAAGTCCACTATTGGGAACGAATGAAGCTTGCCTGGATTGAACCGGGGCAAAGCATCACATGGGATGCAAATGTTATGAGTTCTGGTGCTGACTACTGCGAACAACTGCTTCATCTGGTGGCTATGGCACTTCCTGCTAAGTTTAACCCGGATGCACCGGAATTAAAGCCAGGTACTATGATCACAGAAGAATTGGTGAACGGACATATTACTCTTGAATTATGCTGTGACGGGAAAAAGATTATGGATTTTACCCGTTATTACCGCAATCATGGCGCTTTTTTACAGCTTTTGGAGGATGATTGGAGGCGTTTTAAGGTTAATCCCGGTCGTCATACATTTACTCTTAAAAATCTCAATGACAATCTGGGAATAGGTATATCAAAGCTTACTTTAAGAAACTGCGAATATACTCACGGACAGCTTTCTATCCCTGAGTGGGCACTTGTCGGTGAGACAATTTGGGGTAAGGTTTTTGCGGCAAGTGATGACCGTTTATTGATTTCTTGCGGCAAAAATAAGCTGTTTGTCGATTGCATACAGGGTTGGAATGAATTCAAGATTCCGACTGACAATGGTGGAAAGCTAAAGTTTAAATGCCTTAAAAACGTTGCTGCGATCGATGTATACGATATTCCTGAAGAAAAGAACCCTGTCAAGGTTGGTTACGATATGACCGTTGTGCCACACGACGACAACGGATACATGGATTGGCTTCTGGATTATACCCACAGAACAAGACTTGGTAATTATGTTGTTTTTCGTGACTTCATGAGAGATAATCCGGTTGTAAAAGAAGGGGAAGAAGAGGAAGGACAAGGTCTTCTTTCTTTCACAAACGACGATGCCAAATACAAAAACAATAAAAAAGATTTATATCGTAAATGGGGAGCGTTTTGCCGTACCCATGGTATTTACGTGTCTGCCTGTGAAAAATTCATGGACGGAAGTCTTATAAATGGTGCTGGGGAAATGTTCAGCGATTGCGGAAAACATGAGTTTCCCGGTAAAGTTTATGCTTTTGATCCTAAGGAACCACATGCATCACAAGACATGAAAGAAGCAACAGAAAAGTTTATAAGTTTTTTGAAAGCGGATATTGACGAAACTCACACCGTTTCAAACTGTGTTGCATACGGTGATGCTTCTGGGGGTGTACGACATTCATACATCGCGGGTGTTGATTTTGTGCGCGCCGAAACTATGGTGGGACATACCATGACTTTACTTAGCCAGGTACGCCCTGCTTCGGAAGCATTAGGAAATGGCAGATGGGGCGTACATATTGCAATGCAGCACAATCATCAGATATATCACGAGAATCATCTCGGATTATATTTTCTTTCGCTCATGCAACCTTGGGTAATGGGGGCAAACACTCTTTATGAAGAAGATTCGTTGTTTGAAATGTGGAAGGAAGAACATCAGACATGGGATGATGCCCTCACAAAAGGCAAGCGAGATATGTCCCGAAATTTCTTCAAATTTGTTAAAACTCATCCAAGAAACGGAAATTGCGTGAGAAACATAGCTTTTCTCGAGGGAAGATATGCCGCACCATTCAACGGATTTATTTGTGATTACGAGCAGGATCCGCATTACAGCGTTTGGGGATTGTTTGGTAACAATGACCCGACCTGGGGCCATGGACAGCCTGAAAAATGCCGTCAAGTACTTGATGTTCTTATGCCCGGTGCAAGCACGCATCCGTTTCGGCAGAAATTTGATAAACGCCGCTTCTTTTTCTCGGGTACACCATACGGTGATTTCGACTGTATTCCGATTGAAGCCGATGCTGACTACTTCAATAATTACAAACTAATTTTGAATCTCGGTTGGAATACTGCCATTCCGGAAGATGTTGATAAGCTCAAAAAGTTTGTGAATGGTGGCGGTGTATTGCTCACCGGTATTACTCAGTTCAGTAAGCATATAAAACGAGATTTCTTAGCTGATATGAATGATCTTATGCTTATGAACGATGGAGATTTAAGTGAATTCTGCGGTGTCAAAGTGATTGGCAGAGGCGAAGAATATTGTGGTCAATACAATTGCAAGGAAAAAGAAAAAATGCCTGAACCTGAGCTTTCGGCAATGCCCAGCGACAGCACCGAAGAGGACGGAAAGGCATATATGGCGGATGTAGAACTATGTGGTGCAGAAATTGTTGCGTGGGATACTTATACTGGCTTGCCTTTACTTGTACGAAATAGTATTGGCAAAGGATATGTGTACACATTTACAATCTGGGCTTTCCCGGGTCACGAAAAATTCCGTGAGTTTTGCGCTGCATGGGTTGCCAAGCTCTCATCCGAAACGCTGGGCGGGGTCTATGTTGAGGATTTCAGCCGAGAAGTTTTCTGGACAGTTTGGAAAGATGGCGAAAAAACAAAATTATATATACTCAATACTGATTGGTCGACAAAGGATAATGTTAAATCAGTAAATATTGTTAACGACTGCAATAAGCTTAACGTCGATATACCCGAAAGAACACTGGTATGTGCCGATATATCAGACAAAATCAAAGTGGAAAAATTCAGGATTTAAAGAAAAATCCCGGAGAGTATATCTCCGGGATTTTATGTATATACGTTATTAAACGTTGTAGTAATTGATAAGACAGCCCGCGAGTATAATGTCACGTTCGTCGGGTGTGAGGTCGCTTAGCACAAGGTTGATTTTGGTAGCTTCCGAGCCTCTTATGAGATATGCGGTTATGTCATTTACAGCATTTTTTACAGAATTCTTAATGTCAGGGATATAGATAAAGTCATTATTCTCAAATACATTATTTTTTACTGTAAAGGGAAGCATACCCCAGTTTATAAGGTTAGAACGATAACGTTTTGTGGCATATTCGAGTGCAAGATTTGCCCAGCCGCCCAGCACCTTTTGACAGGAAGCGGCTTGCTCACGTGCAGAGCCGTCCCCGGGCTTGTTTGCAAAAATTGTACTGCCAATGCCGATTTTTGATTCATCGGCATTTGGGTTTACAGATTTTATAAGCTCGTAAACAGACCTCAACTCAGTCGGAATATCACCCGAAACTCTTTTTTCTTCCAGTGAACGTACTTCTTTTGCGGCGGGAACGTATTTGGGATCTTTTCTTGAAAGTGCAAATTCAGAAAGCTTGTGTGGATTTGAACGGTAGGATGAAGTCTCGCCGGATGGAATCAACTCATCAGTAGTGGTCACCGGATCGGTGATAATGCTTACAACTTTAAGAAGTAAATCATCCGTAAGCGCGCTCATTTTGGGCCAGTCTGTAATATTGGGACCGAATTTTAATTCAACATTGCTGTCCGGTTTGCCAATGCCGTTGTAAACACGGTTGCGGTATATCTTATCATCAAAATGATACTGAGGAACGGAAAGGTCAATGTCAAGCTCGGTAGCCGGCGTAAGAACACCTTTATTTCTTGCGGTTGCGGCAATTGAACGTGCATCCATAAGAGCAACCGAAGCAATCTGACCTGCACCGGGCTTGGATCCCTCACGATTGGGAAAGTTACGTGTTGAATGACGTATGCTGAGACCGTTGTTTGAAGGTACATCACCTGCACCGAAGCATGGACCGCAGAAAGCAGTGCGTATGGTTGCACCACATTCAAGAAGCTTAGCCGCACATCCGTTTTTTACAAGCTCCATGTACACGGGCTGGCTCGCGGGATAGAGACTGAGTGCAAATTCATCCGCTCCGATGGAAGATTCGGCAAGAATAGCGGCAGCGGCACACATATTATCAAAAGTTCCGCCTGCACATCCGGCTATTACACCCTGGTCAATAATCATTTTGCCATTTTTCAGCTTGCTCTTCAAATCAAGCTTTACACCAAGTTGCGACATGGCACTATTTTCGACATCATTGAGGATGTAGGCTGCATTCTTTTTGAATTCATCAATTGTGAATGCGTTGCTGGGATGGAACGGAAGTGCAATCATTGGCTTAATTGCAGATAGGTTAACATCAACGCCGCAATCATAATATGCCGTTTTCACCTTCATTTCGGCATAAGCATCCGGACGTCCCATCATTTTTAAGTAATTTTCAACGACACTGTCGGTTTCCCATATTGAAGAGAGGCAAGTTGTTTCAGTCGTCATTACATCTATGCCGTTTCTGAATTCAATCGGAAGATTTTTTATACCGGGGCCGACAAATTCGAGAATTTTGTTTTTAACGAACCCATTTGGAAACACTGCTTTTATGATCGCAAGCGCTACGTCTTGCGGACCTACACCGTTCTGAACGTCCCCGTGTAAATAAACACACACCGTCTGAGGGGCATTTATATCATATGTTTTGTTCAAAAGCTGTTTTACAAGCTCCGGACCGCCTTCTCCGATAGCCATGGTACCCAAAGCACCATAGCGTGTATGGCTGTCGGAACCGAGTATCATTTTACCGCATCCGCTCATTACCTCGCGCATGTACTGGTGTATAACCGCTATATGTGCGGGAACATACATGCCTCCGTATTTTTTTGCAGCAGAAAGACCGAACATGTGGTCGTCTTCATTTATTGTTCCGCCAACCGCACATAAGCTATTGTGACAGTTTGTCAAAACGTACGGGATCGGGAACTTATCCAATCCGCTTGCACGGGCGGTCTGGATAATACCAACATAAGTTATGTCGTGAGAAGCCATGGCATCAAATTTGATTTTGAGCTTCTTGTCGTTATCGGATATGTTGTGCTTTTGAAGAATAGGGTAGGAGAGCGTACATTTTCTGAGCTCATCCGGGTTACCTATTATACCTTTTGTAATATCATTTGCTTCGGCGATGCCACCATTGTGATAAAACACACCGCCATCTAAAATTTTGACCACTTTGTATTCCTCCGGAAGTTAAATATAAACATTGCTATTATACACTAAAACAGAATAAAAGTCAAGAACAGCAATGTAATAAATGAAATACCTCAGGAACAAAATTTTAATATTAGTGATAGTAAGGCAAAAAATTACATGAAAAACTGTTGACAAATTGAAATGGGTGTGCTAGAATTAACAGTATAGAAAACAATTTGCGCATTACATAATTTTACTTTTTGACTAAAGTATTTTACTGAAAGGACAGCAAAATGGAAAAGAAGATTATTAAACGTCACCCTCTTGGTAATCCCGTGCGCCCCTGGAAGCAGGATAAGTTTATCTTTTCAGCTTTTAACGGTGTTACGGATGAAAACCAGAAGATAGGTTTTCTTAATGCTCAAGAAGCAGGTTTCAATATGCTTGAATTCGGATGGGCTACCTCCGAAGAGTTGGACAGAGCTATTCCCATAGCTGAGGAAGTGGGAATGGATATTATGATTCAGGACTGGCGTCACTTTGGCGGATTCCAGGAAACCCGCGAAAAGGTTATTGACATGGCAGATCTTGAGGAATATGTAAAATTCACCAAGAAATACCGTCATATAGTAGGCTATTATGTTTGGGACGAGCCGTACTACCAGTCTGATATTGAAAAAGCTCGTGCACAGGTTGACATCATGGAGAAGCTTGACCCCGAAAGACTTCCTTTTGTTGTGGCTATTCCCAGTTACAATAAGGAGTATCGTTATGAAAACGACCTGTTTGACGAATATATGGACAGATATTGTAAAACAATTGAGCCTAATGTCCTCTCGTTGGATTTTTACTGTATACGCGGTTTGAACGAAACAGATCAAATCGATCAGAAGAACATTTACAAGGATTTGTTTGTAATGAGACGTCTTTGCCGCCAGAAGAAGATGCCGATGTGGTTTTATTTCCAGTCTTCGGGAGATTTAAGCGTGGTTGACGGCAGTATGCTTGGCGTTAACTTCCGTCATATCCGTGACCAGGTTTATCTCTCATTACTTTACGGCACAAAAGGTCTTCAGTATTACAATATTACAAACGGCATTGTTTGCAGAGCTGACGGAAGTAAAGGTGAATATTTTGAAGATGTGAAGAAGCTTAACCGCCAGATACTTATGTGGTCTCCTGTTCTTATGTCCGTGGAAAGCGATGCTGTTTACCATTCTCCCGAGGTACTTAAGGATGACCCGAAATTCCGCTCGAATTACTGTGATAATATAGCAGACAGCGGTATTTTTGACGGCGAACTTCCGAATAGAATTTCAGCAGCAGAGTTTTCTGATTGTGAAGGTAATAAGTATATAATGATTATGAATCGTGACTATATACGCCGTCGTCCTGCCGAAATCAAGCTTAAAGATTATTTTAGATTGTATGAGGTTTGCAAGGAAAGCGGAAAACAGTACGTCATCGCAGAATCCGCAAACGAGATCAAGTTGAACCTCGAGCCTGCCGATGCTGTTCTTTACCGTGTTCAGAAAACATCGGAAGAAGCTTTTGATATTGAATACGTGCTCGAAAAATAATTCACTTTGTATGTGCGGACATTTTGTCCGCACATATTTATTTTAAAAATATGTTGTCTCAATATTTATAATTTTTTATTACATCATTAAAATATGAGTGTTAGAATAATATGCACATAACATGATAATGGTGGTAAAAATGAATTTAAGACACAGAATTATTGAGCTTTTAAAAAGTATGTACGGCAATGATCAGCTTAACATCGCATTATTTTGCCTGTATTTGTTGCTGTCCCTGGCTCAACTCTTTTTTAAGGGTATTGCAAGCGATGTTATCATTTCAACATTACAATGCTTATTGCTTGTATATGCCTTCTTCAGAATGTTTTCAAAAAATATCTATAAACGAAAAAGTGAAAATGATAAGTTTATGATGCTTTTTAACAAGCTTATCAACCGAGCTAAACAACTTTATAACTCTGTTCGCTACAGAAACAGGGTGCTGTATCGCACTTGCCCCAAATGCCGTGCAAGATTACGTATGACACGCAAAAGAGGCAAACATACTGTTAAATGTCCTTTGTGCAATAGTGAATTTGTAATCCGAATACTTTGATTATATAAAAATCCGCCTTTGGCGGATTTTTATATTGACAAAACATGCATCAGATGGTATAATAGAAACAAAGATTGTGCTGTGGAGCTGATAATTATGATTACTTTTGAACAAATTAAAGCTTCCGAAGAAATTAATATTTATATCTCGGAAGCTGATAAATCTCTTGATGCAATAGGATACACCGAGCATTCTTTTGCTCATGTGGGAAAGTGCGTCAGCGTTGTCGAATACATACTTCAAGAGCTGGGTTATGACGAACGTACAGTTGAACTTGCAAAAATCGCCGCATACATGCATGATATAGGTAATGTCGTTAATCGTGCTGAACACGCTCAAAGCGGTGCAATTATGGCGTTCCGTATTTTGGATAAAATTGGTATGACGCCCAAAGATGTTGCCAGTGTTGTTACCGCAATAGGAAACCACGATGAAGGCACAGGTTTTCCTGTAAACGCCATTGCCGCCGCCGTCATACTCGGGGATAAAACAGATGTGCGCCGCACAAGAGTACGAAAAGGTGCGAAAATTTCGGAAGATATTCATGACAGAGTTAATTTCGCAGTTGAAAAATCTGAAGTTGAACTTGATATGGATAAAAAGGAAATATCTTTGCTTTTAACTGTTGATCCTGCAATTTGCTCAGTTATGGAATATTTTGAAATATTCCTGGACAGAATGATTCTTTGCACAAAAGCTGCAGAATTTTTCAAACTTCGCTTCAGATTAATTATAAATGGGAATGTGCTGTTATGATACGTAAATATTTAAAATTATACATAAAGGCCATATATGGAGGTGCTATGGTTTCCTTTGGCGGATTCGTCTATCTCGCCAGTGATGTGAAATTTGTTGGTGCTCTGATATTTACGCTCGGTCTTTTTACAATATGTGAATTTGGTTTCTGCTTGTTTACGGGTAGGGTTGGATATGCCCTTTTTAAAGGAATTTCATATATCACTGACTTGCTTGTAATTTTACTCGGTAATTTGACCGGTTGCCTCATTATGGGTAATCTCACAGCCTTTGTTAAACCCGGCTTGGTTGAAGTAGCACAGACACTGTGCACTGTTAAAATATCTGAAAGCCTTTTCCAGAATTTTGTGCTTTCGTTCTTCTGCGGCATTATGATGTTTGTTGCGGTAGAGTTCCACAAAACTAAGGAATCTCCCGCTAAATTTTTGGGAATGTTCCTTGCTGTGCCATTATTCATAATCTGCGGATTTGAGCATTCAATTGCTAATATGTTTTACTTTACACTCGCCGGAACACCGACATTAACAATTTTGTATTGCATTACGGTTACTGTGCTCGGAAACGCAGCGGGGTCTATTGTATTTTCCCTCTACAAATTTTTAGGAAAAAATGTTAAAAAATCTTGACACAATACACGTTTTGTGATATAATACCCGAGTGGGCATATCTTGCCCACTCATATGCTGGTGTAGCACAGTCGGTAGTGCATTTGATTCGTAATCAAAAGGTCGTGCGTTCAAGTCGCATCACCAGCTCCAAATCCTTATAACAAGCCTCTTTTTGCGGTTTTTACAATCGCAGAAAGGGGTTTGTTTTTTGTGTAATCAATTGGTAGAAAGTAAAGTTTGACATACAAGTCTCATAACCTTGTTGTCAAACCGTCCTTTCAGTTGCCTTTTTCTTTCCGACCATCTTTTTTCCTGCCTTTCTATATTCTTTCCATTTGGATTTGTTTGTTATATTTTACTGTCGATTGTTCCCGAAATATAACAAGAGCGGAGGAAAATCCTCCGCTCTCATCTGTTCGACAAATTGGAATTTATCGTCTATTGTTTCTTATAACTCTAAAGAATCCTATTGCAAAAAAGACGGCACTAACAAACAAAAATGATAATAACACTATGAGTTGAACATTTCCGTTTAAGCATTGTTCCCAGTTGCGGAAATCTACTTGATAGGAATTGCTGGAAGATGTGCCAAACAAGACTGTTGCCACATGATTTGCATAATAGAGCGTAATTCCACTGACGGCGGTACAGATTCCCGTTTTAAGAAATGCGTTAAAACGGAAGGCACATATCACCGCACAAGCAATTACAGGTACAAAGCCGTATACAGCCATTAGAATTGCTTTACCAAGCACAAACGACTGCCAGATACGGATGTGTATCATCATCAAAACTGTCAATACAAGTGTGACTGTAAAGGAAATGATGAACTTATAGCGAAAATAATTTGTTTTTGATAACAAGATAGGCTCAAACAATAGTACATACCCCATCAAGATGCCTATGCAGGCAGTTAAAAACCACGATAAACCATTCGTATATACTGCACAAGCGAACAAAAGTAAACAAATAGACAGGTATGTTGAAACAGTAAATGCAAGAAGTTTCTTTGTCTCAAAAAAACAAGTCACTGTTGGTACAAATGTATAGGCACAAATCAATGCGGCCAACACAATAAAGAACCAGGAAAGAGTGTGGTTTACTGCAAGATTGCAAATAAAGCAGGTCAGCAATGCAACGGTATAGGAGATAGTAGGAACCCAAAACCATGTGCCACGAATCACGCGGAATTTCCGTGCTTCGTGCTGCATCTTCCGCGTGTTCGTATCTGTTGATGCGGTAATCAATTCGTGTTCGCTTATGTCAAGGACACGGCAAATATCGGAAATCAAAGTAATATCGGGATATGACACACCTCGTTCCCATTTGCTCACCGCACCCTCGGTAACAAACAGCATTTCTGCCAAATCCTTTTGTGAGTAATTGTTCTCAGTTCGTTTGGCTTTTATAAACGAGCCGAATGTTTTTTTATCAGTCATATCGGTTCACCTCCGCCCATCATTCTACGGCAAGCAAGCTTAGCCGTCAATGGACTGTCAAGCCACCTCCCATTTTTGGTATGGTGGAGTTAAATTCAAGTATTTCTAACAGTTCGACCTATTCAAAATTTATCGAACTGTTTAAAAATTTCTTTTAACTAATTATAGAACAAAAATGTGAATATTTCAATCTGCCTTGAAATGTTCATAATCTTATTATACAATAAATACGTAATCAATAGCACCTAATGGCGAGATTTTCGTTCATTAATTACCGTTTCGGCCAATGCCGACCGAAAAAAACGTTGTAAAGACCAATATTAAGAGTGTCAAATGGGCTATTTAGACCTGTTGATTCGTAATCAAAAGGTCGTGCGTTCAAGTCGCATCACCAGCTCCAAATGTTTACAAGCCCTTGTCTGCGCATTTTACTTCCGCAGATAAGGGCTTGTTTTTTTCTACCATTTATTTTACAATGTGTGTAATTTTTGCTTCCGCACCATTTTTCGTCTTTTATCTCTATTTGAAGCACTATATGTTAACAAAGTGTGAAAAACACATGGATTTTATTGACATTTTTGTCGAAAAAGCGTATAATTCATTAAATCCATTTTAAAAAACTTTTTTGGAGGAAAAAACATGTTGAAAAGCAAAAGAATCGCAGCGTTTCTTGCTTTGGTTGTTTGTGTAATGTGCTTCTTTAACACATTTGCATTCGCTACTGAAGAGGTGACCGATGAACTTCCCGGTTACGCTGTTTACGCTGTTGAAAACCTCGAAGCAAGTCTCGAAGATGATCTCGGCACATTGGCACAGACATATGTTGATAATTACGATTCTGCGGTCACCAATGACCCTGACGTAGAAACAAACTACAAGCAGGCTGTTGAACAGATTCGTGAGGATGTAACACCTGTTTACGCCACTATATGGTCTATTCTTCCCCCTGTTATTGCAATCGTTCTTGCGCTAATAACAAAAGAAGTTTATTCTTCACTCTTCGTTGGTATTCTTTCCGGCGGTCTTATGTATGCAATGTTCAATCTTGAAGGAACTTTCATGCACGTTCTTAACAATGGCTTCGTTGCGAGTCTTGCCGATTCTTACAATGTAGGCATACTTATATTCTTGGTTCTTCTCGGTACACTTGTTGCCATGATGAACAAAGCGGGCGGTTCTGCCGCGTTCGGCAGATGGGCAAAGACTCACATCAAAACAAGACTTGGCGCTCAGTTAGCCACTATCGCACTCGGATGTCTGATTTTTGTTGATGACTATTTTAACTGTCTTACAGTTGGTAGTGTTATGCGCCCCGTTGCAGATTCCAAGAAGGTTTCCCGCGCTAAGCTCGCATATCTCATTGATGCCACCGCAGCTCCCATTTGTATAATTGCTCCCATTTCTTCCTGGGCTGCAGCTGTTTCCGGCTTCGCACCCGAGGGACAGGGACTCCAACTGTTTATAAGCGCTATACCTTTCAACTTCTACGCAATTCTTACGATTATCATGATGATTATACTTGCTGTTTGCAAGTTTGATTTTGGCCCGATGCGTACACATGAAAAGAACGCGGAGGAAAAGGGTGACCTGTTCACTACGCTCAATGAAAAGGTTGAAGAAGCTGAAGCAATGGCCGATGGCAATGCTAGAGGAAAGGTAATTGACCTTATCATTCCTGTTGCGGTTCTTATCATCTGCTGCATGATAGGTATGATTTATTCCGGCGGATTTTTCGATGTTGCAAACACCGAATGCTATCACAACATAATTACTTCTTTCTCAAGCTGTGATGCTTCTGTTGGTCTTGCACTTGGTTCGCTTGTTGCTATTATACTTAATGTTATTTACTTTGTTGCTATTCGTCTCAGAGTTGTTAAATTTACCGAATGTATGGGATGTCTTCCCGAAGGCTTCAAGGCAATGGTGCCCGCTATTCTCATTCTTACTTTTGCTTGGACTCTTAAGGGTATGACTGACAGCCTTGGCGCGAAGGTGTTCATTGCCGAACTTGTTAGAAGCTCCGCAGGCGCACTTATCAACTTCCTGCCCGCTATTATATTCCTTATAGCTGTTGGACTTTCTTTCTCCACCGGTACTTCTTGGGGAACATTCGGTATCCTCATTCCCATTGTTATCGCTGCACTGGGGGATATTACCAATCCTACAACTGTTGTTGCAATATCTGCTTGTATGGCAGGTGCTGTTTGCGGCGACCATTGCTCTCCCATTTCTGACACCACTATTATGGCTTCCGCCGGTGCGCAGTGTGACCACGTAAACCACGTTTCCACACAGCTCCCTTACGCTCTTACCGTTGCAGCTGTTTCCTTTGTTTCTTACATAATCGCAGGTTTTGTTCCCAATGCACTTATCGTTCTTCCTATCGCAATTATACTTATGATTGCAACACTCTTTGCTATCAAGGGACTGACCTCAAAAAAGGCTGACTAATCTGTATTATAACGACAACGTGAAAATCCCCTCGGCAAAAATTGCTGAGGGGATTTCTTTTTATAGGGTTTACATTCCGAATTTCGCATCAGTAAATTTTGCTTCTTTTTCCTCAGAAGGAGAGTGACCGAAGAATCTCACATAACTTCTGTAGAAAGATGCATAGTCGCCAAAACCGAATTTTCCGTATACTTCCATAGGCTTTTCGCCGTTCGAAAGTGCATTCTTTGCGGAATGCAAGCGTTTGGCGGTAATATACTTTTTGGGGCTTGTTTTAAGCTGCGTTTTGAAAATCTCATAAAGGTAGCTATCGGTTATGTACAGTGCGTTGCTTACATCGCTTACCGTTTCGATGTTGTAAAGATTTTCGTTAATAAACTCTATTGCCCGTGAAAGTGTTGAACTTACAAAATTGGGCTGAGTTCCTGCCGTCCCATCGTATATACTAAGGTTGAAAAATAACTCCTTTATGAGTAACTTCAAGACCTGTTTGCAATCTTTCGGCGGTAAAACTTGTACGTAGTAGTCTGCTTTTTTAAAAATATCGGTTATAATATTGTGGTGAGTACAGTTAATCACGGTTATATTGCGATACACTTTTTGTATATCTATGTCACTGTAGAATTCTGAAGTGCAGATCACGTTATAACGTTCATACGGCGAATTGTCATAAAACCTCAGGTGGTGATAAGTAGCCGGAGGAACGAGTACGAGGTCAAGCTCTGAAAGTGGATATTCTCTGTCTTCAATTACGTGACAACCGTTTGCACGCTTTATAAATAAAATTTCGGTATTGTCGTGTGTATGAAAACAGAAGTCGTTGTTGTTCGGAGAAGGTATATAAGAATGATTGAATTTAAAGTTTTCATCCATTATGCTGAAATGTGAAGTGTGTTGACTCATAAATCTTCCGCCTATAATGTAATAATACACTAATTATAACACATGAGTTGAGTTTTTGCAATGTTTTTTGTAGTTTTTGTGTTGTCATTTATAGTCTTGAATGTTATACTATGTGCGTAAAATCAATTATTTAAGGAGAGACCTATGAAAAAACTTAATGTTGCCATTATCGGTCAGGGCAGAAGCGGCAGAAGTATTCACGGCAAATATTTCAAGTCAGAGCTCAACGACCATTACGTTGTCAAGTACGTGGTTGATGCAAATGAAAAAAGACGTGAAATTGCCAAAAATGAGTACGATGGTTGCACTGTCTTTGAAAACTATGAGAGCCTTTATGATATCAAAGACATCGACCTTGTGGTAAACTCCTCTTATTCAGATATGCATTATTCTATTACCAAGGATCTGCTTCAGCACGGTAAAAACGTACTGGTGGAAAAGCCTATGGCGCGTAACAGATATGAATGCGATGACCTTATTAAGACGGCTAAGGAAAATAATGTTATGCTTTGTGTTTTCCAGCAGACCATGCTTGCACCTTTCTACACACATGCAAAGTCTGTGATAGACAGCGGTGTAATAGGTGAACCTCAGATCGTTAACATTCATTACAGCGGATTTTCCCGTCGTTGGGATTGGCAGACTCTCCAGAAGAGAATGGGCGGTAACGTATATAATACAGGTCCTCATCCTCTCGGCCTTGCTATGGACTTCCTTGATTTCGGTGACGACATTCAGGTTGTTTATTCCAAGCTCTCACGTGCGATGACCAGTGGCGATGCGGAAGATATAGCAAAGATTATTCTTACCGCTCCCGGAAAACCTGTTGTTGATATAGAAATTAACTCTTCCGATGCTTACAGCGACTATAATCTCAAAGTAATAGGCACTAAGGGTACGCTTAAAACCACAACTCAGAAATACAAGTATAAGTACATAGTTGAAGGTGAAAACCCTGAAAGACCCGTTATTGAAGAATTTATTCATGACGAAGAGTACAATCCTATTTATTGTTCAGAAAAGCTTAACTTCCATGAAGAAGAAGGCGAAGTTGTGGGCACAGCATTCGACGTCGCGGTAAACGGTGTATATCAAAACATCTATGCGCATCTGACCCAGGGGGCAGAACTTGTTCTCAAGCCTGAAATGTTCGCTAAGCTTATCGGAATAATTGAAACTGTTCATGCCCAGAACCCTCTGTCAATTGAGTATTAATAGGTGAAGTTATGATAAGAGTAGGTATTTTAGGTTCGGATAATTCTCACGCACTTGCTTTTTCAAAATTATGTAACATTCCGAATGACGACGGAAGTTATAATTTTGATGATATAAGAATAACTGCTATATACGGCAAAGATGATGACCCCGCACACACAAAAGAAGTTGCTGAGCAGGGTAAAATAGAGTTTATCGCCAATCAATTGGAGGATTTCTTCGGTAAAGTTGATGCGGTGATGGTAGTCTACCGACGCGGTTCGTACCATGTAGCGGATATTTTACCGTTTGTGGCTGCCGGAATGCCGGTCTGGATAGATAAGCCTATCGCTGCAAGCATTGAGGATGTCAAAATGCTTAAGGCTGCGTGTGAGCGGCACAATACGCTTATTACGGGCGGTTCAACCGTGAAGTACTGCTATGATGTACTTACAGCAGTTAACCGTACTAACTCCGGATTTTTTGGTAATGTTCTTGGTGGTAATCTTAATTTTCCCGGTGACACAGAAAGCATTTATGACGGCATATTTTTCTATGCTTCTCATGCTGTGGAAATTATGCTTACGGTTTTCGGCTATGATATAAAGAGTGTTATAGCTTCAAAAACATTAAGTAACCGTATTTCTGTGATTGCAAAATATGACAGTTTCCAGGTTACGCTTAATTTTGTGCCTTCACCTGATTACATGCTTACTGTTTACGGCGATAAAAAGAGCTTCAATGTCACTTTGGACATTTCAACCATCTACAAGCTTGGGTTCGAAAAGTTTGCAGAAATGCTGAAAACAGGAAAAAAACCTCTTTCTTTCGAAAAGATGGTTAAACCCGTTTATGTTATTGATGCGATTGATAAGTCGTTAAAGCTGAATAAAGAAGTGACTGTGGAATAATAAAAAGCGAGACGGATTCCGTCTCGCTTTTTATTATAATTGCTCGGAATATATTGAAAAAAATATTGTATTGTGTTATAATTAATTAACATAGTTAATTAACCTGAGAATGCATAGGTTTAGAATGAATGTTGGCAAAAGCAAACAAAATCAGGCGAGATAAAATAGAAAAGTTGCACAAGACAAAGTCGAGCTTGGTGGATTGAAAAAAGTGTTTAAATATGAGTATGCTTAACTTTTAAATTTTATATAGAATTTCAAAACACATTTTGAGTGAAATCAAAATGTGTTTTTTTGTTTGCGGAAAGGAGGAATGAAGAGAATGAAAAAATGTTGCAAAATAAAATTGGAAGTAATTTTAATAATGAGGGTGATGAAATGAAAACTGGAATTGACAATGAAATGAATTTAAAATGTAAATGTGAAAATGGAAAGGAAATGGAGGATAATAAAATGACAAAATTAGGTTTATATGAATCAAGAACATTCGGTAGAATTTCGTACGGTTTTGTAAGAGATGACAAAGGCATAGTATACATCAAAGAAGATGAAGCGGAAATAATTAGGTGGATGTATAAGATGTGCATTCAAGGCTTGAGTTTATTGCAAATTCAAGCAGAATTAATCAGAATGGGAATCAATTCTCCTACCGGTAAAGAAGAATGGTCTGTTGTGACAATTAGTAAAACCATAGATAACAAGAATAATTGCTACATAGTGTCTGATGAAGACTATCGTATTGCAATTAAGGAGAAAATGTTTAGAGCAAGGAACGACAGAAGAAGGTGGTAATAGGTTGAGTTGAAGATTTAGTATATAATTATTTCGTAAATAAGAAAGGAGTAATTATATATGAGCAAATCAGCAATTCAAAACCAGCTTCAATATGTTATTGCGAATGAACAATATTTAAAACCATTATTAAATTCAGGAAAGATTAGCATTGAGGTATACAATGAAGTGTTAGAAAATCTGTATAATGAATGCGAACTCTGGAAATTTGGTAAGATAAAAAATCCCAGAGTAGAATTTAATAAAAAGAAACGAGAAACTAAACAAACTATTGCGAAGCAGAATCCCGGGTACATTTCATTGACAGAATTATCAAAAGGTTGTAGAGATAATCAAGCCGGATACATAATTCACAGTTGGTTAAGGGATGAAAATACAGTTAGGTTTCTTGCTCTTTGGGAGAAAAAGCACAACGAGAATTTTGTTGATTTAATTCTGGGTAAAAGAATGACTCTTACACCGAAGATTTGGATTGACAGAACTAAAGCTATTGGTATTGTATCAAGGCAAGGTAGGGGTGGTGGCACCTATGCACACAAGGAAATTGCAATGCATTTCATGTGTTGGATTTCTGCTGAAATGATGCTAAAAATGATAGAGAAATATATGGAGGTTATTAGTGATGAAGAAAGTAATTGAAATACCTGCCACAATATTTCCTAAAATCAAAGATGATAAAGCAAAGCTTAATGTCGCAGCATATTGCAGAGTAAGTACAGAAAAAGAAGAACAAGAAAATAGTCTTGAAATTCAAACAACACATTACAAAAATGAAATTGAAGGAAATCCAAATTGGACTTTGGTAGATGTATTTGTTGATTTTGGTGTGAGTGGTTTAAATGATACAAAGAGAACAGAATTTATGCGAATGATTGAAATGTGTGAAAAAGGCAAAATTGATTTGATTCTTACAAAATCAATTTCGAGATTTGCACGGAATCAACTAGATTGTTTGAGTTACATAAGAAAATTAAAACTTAAGAATATTGGAATCAGATTTGATAAAGAGGGAATAAACACTCTTGATCCATCAAGTGAAATTTTTCTATCCTGGTTCAGTGCTTTTGCTCAGGCAGAAAGTGAATCACTTAGCATGAATATTACAAGAGGAAAGAGAATGGGATACAAGGAAGGTAAATTCCCATTTCCATTTTCGTTGTATGCTTATAAAAGAGGAGAGAATGGACAACCTGAAATCATTCCGGAAGAAGCTACAATAGTTCGTAAAATATTTTATTTGTACCTTGAGGGGAATTCAATAAATGATATAATAGAATGGCTTGAAGAAAATGAGATAGAATCTCCAAAGGGTAATAAGAGGTGGAGTTCCAATTCGGTAAGTGGAATTCTCAAAAATGAAAAGTATAAAGGTGATGCACTATTACAGAAAACATATACAGTTGATTACTTAACTAAAACTGTTGCAAGGAATAGAGGTGAAGTTGCTCAGTATTATGTTGAGAACAGTCATGAGCGAATTGTATCCAGAGAAATGTTTGATATGGTTCAGGATGAAATAAAACGAAGAAGAAACTATTCAGGATGTAAGTCAATTTCATTTTCCTCTAATTATGCTTTAACCGGAATTGTATTTTGTGGAGAATGCGGTGCGAGATATAGAAGAGTGACTTGGAGCAAAAGAGGGAAGAAGACCATTGTTTGGAGATGTATAGAGAGACTTGAAAATGGAACACAAAATTGCAAGAATTCTCCGTCAATTCCCGAAGATAAATTGAAACAAGCGATTCTGTCAGGTTTATCTCAAATAGTACCGGATGTTGCTAATGCAACTGAAATGATTATGAGCGAAATTGGAACTGTAGTAAATAAGAATGATGATCAGAATGAATATACTATTAAATCAAAAATCAAGAAACTTGAAAAGGAAATTCAAGTATTAAATCAAATCGTGAATGAAGCAGAAGATAATCAAGTTTATCTGGATAAAATTAAAGTGCATGAAAATGAGCTTATGGAATTGAACTTAAAGTTTAAAGAATCTTCGAAAGGTGAAATGAATGACATTGAAGCTTTTATAAATGAGAATGAAATGAACATGCTTGAATATTTTGATGCAGTAGTAAGGAATACAGTTGAATCAGTTATGGTGATTTCACCAAATAGAATTAAAATCAAATATGTAGGTGAAATTGAAATAACAAAATCAATTTAAACACTATGTTGCAGGATGCTAAAATATATACTTTATATTTCTCCCTATTGCCAATTGCAATATTTGGCGAATTATGGTATAATATTTAAAAAGTTGAAAAGCGGGTTTGAGGATGAATAGTATCACAACAATGTTTAAAGACACTTTATTAAAAGTTTTGCAAGATAATATTGAAAGTGCTGGAACAGAAGAAGAACAGAAAAAGATATTGGACAAATTTGATAAATTAAATATAGAGGAACTCTTTAAAGATTTTCTTAATGATATATCCGGAGAAACTTTCGTAAACATAAAAAATGCCATGTATGAAGATGTGATGTATTTCAGAACGTCAGAGCAGGAATTTTTGGCAAGGCAAGAACAAAAGTGGTGTAGTGCTTTTGTTGCTTCTGAAGCAATGTATATTATGACTCTCAATGCAGCTGAAGATTATTCAGAATATGTTTCTAATTTGGACAAAAATGAAGTAGAGGAAAAGATATGGACACACACTGTCTTATGTCATATTCACGGCAGAACTTTGCAGGAATTCCTTGAAATTATTACACTTATGAAAAACGGATTTGCTGATTGTGCATATGCAAGATGGAGATCAATGTACGAGTTAACTATAATTGCATCTTTTATTTTAGAACAAGGAGAGAAAGTAGCCAAGGCTTTTTATGAATCGGCGGATAGTGAAGATAGATATGATTGGGCAAAAACAAGCGAAGTGTTCAAAAACTATAAAAAACATATAACTTTTAATGATATTCAAAGAAAATGTGATTTGAATTCTGAAGTTTGGCAACAGCAATATAACTTAGCAAATAAAGTTGTACATGCTTCTGCACAAGGAACATTTAAAAGATTAGGAAATATGGGAGTTCAAGATGTTATACCTGTAGGAAGAAGCGATTATGGTATAACGACAGCGGCAGAACACTCAGCAATATCGCTATCTCAAATGTCTGCAATGTATTTTTCTGTATTTCCTGATGCTGATATTCTTCTTAGAATGAAAAATATAAGTGATTGGGTGAACGTGGTTAGAGAGGAATATTTTAAGACTCATGATGAAGTTTTTCCTGATGACGAACCATTATGGGATGAAAGTATTTTAACTGATGTTGAAAAATAATAAAGTGTTTTTGAAATTTGATTAAGGAGAAATTTATGGATTCAACCCAAATGAAAATTTTTTATTCTTGGCAATCTGATTTGCCGAATTCCAACAATAGAAATTTAATTCAAGGAAGCATAGACAAAACAGTAAAGAAATTTAGTAACATAATTAAAATTGAGGCCGATAGAGACACAAAAAGTAAATTAGGCTCCCCGGACATTACAAAAACTATTTTTGAAAAAATAGATGAAAGCGATTTGTTTATAGCGGATATCACAATGATAAATAAATCTAAATATAAATTCTTGAGAGATAAAAAAAGAGCAACTCCAAACCCAAATGTACTTATTGAATTAGGATATGCAGCGAAAACTTTGGGATGGGAAAGAATAATATGTGTGTATAATACTGATTATTCACCTTTGGATTCGCTTCCGTTTGATTTGAGACAGCATAGAATAACTAGTTATTCTATAAAAAAGGATGGAAAATCTAAATCAAAAGATATCATAGTTGAGATTTTATCAGAAACAATAAATAAATTAGCAGAGTGCGGAAACTTGATTAGAGCTAAGAATGGCAAATCGCATCATAAAATTGTTGGATATAATTTTAATGAAAATAAAATCGAGGATAAAGTTTATTTGTATCATCCGGTGGATTTTTGCAATATAAAATCAGAATTAATTGATGCAAGCAAAGAATTGGTTAAAAATATTAGTAAAATTAGATTTGATTATACACAAAAAGATGTAGACATAGAAGAGAAACTAGAAAAGTCTGTATCGTTGCCTCAACTTTTTGGTAAATACAACTTGGTTAAAATTGATGATAAAACAAAAGCAGAAACATCCGAACAGGTAAAGACGCTGTTGGGAATAGATTTGGACGATGAGTTCTTTTTTATGGGAAAATTGAAAAGAAAATATGATGTTCTAAATAGATGTGATTATTCTGGAGAAGAATTGGAAATTCATAAACATGAATTGTATATGGAATTAGAAAGCACACTTTTAAAAATCGAAGTTTTTGATGAGTATATAAAAACTTTTGACAATATGTCTTTTGTACCATTGGCAATAACCAATGATTCATCAGAAGTTGATAAGGATATAAATATCGAGATTGTGGTTGAGGGAGAAAAATTTGAGCTTATAACCCCAACTCAAAAAATTATTTCGGAAAATTTGATAGGTAGCGAAGGTGCTATTTGCGAATATGGTTTTATACCGGAATTGTTTGGACTTCCGGAAGATTTTAGTGTTAAATATGATAGTGACGAGATTGAGGTTGCGGTTCCAGCTATAGACACACGTCCTAAAATTGGACTTTGGGGAGATTTAAGCGAGTATGATGAAGAAGATTATGAAAATGAATTAAAAGCTTTTGTGGCTACTCCAAACAGTAGAAATTCTTATATTTTTAAAATTAGTTCGTTGCAGCCACAAGAAACAAAGTGGCTTGGTGGTGTTCTTCTGTTAACCACCGAAAATACGGATATAAAAATTAGTTATTCAATTAGGTCAAATCATTCGGATGGATCTTTGGTAGGAAAAATGAATTGAAATTGATAACTTGAGTGTACTTATTCTATAAGGAAAGAGAGAGGTTAACATGACTGATATATTACTATTTATAGCATTCGCAATAAGTATTGTTTATTGTTGTGATATACCTGCTGTTTGCAATATGAATTTTTTAGTACATGATAACACCTTGATTTATAACATATGCCTTAGCATAATAGGTGCTTACATTATTTATATAATTCAAACATTACCTTCCTTTATTAAAAGAAAAGTAAAATATAATAAATATATTCATCTAAAGTTAGCAGAAGTAGAAACATATATGAATGATACGATTTATATTTTAGCGAGAGAACGATGTAGTGATGATTATGAAAAAACAAAGAGAAAAATTGAAAACAATATTCACAAGATAGATATTTTCACTGATGGTTCATTTGTTGTAAGAAATAAAAAAGAAATTGTTATTATAGATGCTTTGCTGGAGAATGAACAAAAGATACATAACGAGATTTTAGAACTGATATCATTAAATGTTTTAGGGAAGCAAACGATTGATATCTTGCTTGAAATAGAACAACTTCAATTAAGAACCTTTGTGGAGCAATATGCGATAAATAAACCAGGAGTATATGTCACAAGAAAGCAAAATGAATTTGGACAACCACAAGGTGTGTTAATATATAATGATGATGTGATAAATAGAGAATTAATAAATATAATGGGGAAGTACATTGAAGTATATAAATGCATTGTCAATTATCGAAACTCTTTGACAAGTGGATTAAGAGGGATAATTAACGAATTAAGATTGTAAAAGGCTAATTAGAGTATCTCATGCTAAAAACATTGGCATCTAATTTGTATATTAATTCTGTAAAAATTAATAAGGATTAATTCTAATTATCTAAGCCACTATGTGAAAAAAATTGAAAGTAAAGGATGGGCACAATGGATAAAGATATTTCTATTAATAAAATTATTAAAGAAATGGAATCGATGCCATTTAGTGAAATTATGGATTTAATATTGAATTCTTTGTGTATCTCCTGCGAGGATGATATAGATAAAAATCTTGATTTGGATGAACGTGGATTTATAGAACAAGGTTTGATAGATGAATCAACAAAAATATTGTTGTATTTAGCGTGTAAATGTGCAACTAAAAAAGCAATAGAGGCACATGCGAACAAAAAACACTTTTTCTTTCATAAGTCTCTATATTTTGATGAAAATACTGATTATATCAACACTTATGCAACACTTTTTCCTGGAAGATTCGTCTTATATACACCAGATATATATCTTAATGGTAAATTGTCAATTGAAAAATCTAAAAAAACATTGGGAATAAATATTGCTTCAGGAACTAGTTTGATAAGATATTATATTAGACATAAAGAGTTATTAAAAAATGAGGATTTTTTTATATTTCCTCAATCTGTCTTTGATATGTCTAAATCCTCTAAATATGTTAGTGTTCCTAATCTTGCTAAGCAAAAAAACAAATGTTTTCTTGATATGATAGGAAATAAGTTAGAGATAATACCAAAGACAAACCATCTTAATTTAATACTGGAGCTTCCCTGGCTAAAAAATGCTCGTATAGAAGACTTTATTGAGTTGCGTGAAAAATACAAAACAGAATATGAACTTTTTTTGATACAAACAGATAAATTGATGTTGGCATCAAAAGATGGTAAGGGGATAGAGGTTCTTTTGGCAAAGGAATATAATGAGGCTGCACTGGAAATACGTAATACAATGGTAAAACAGAAAGCTTTATTAAAAAATAAAGGATTAGATGTGGCATTAGGTGCGGTATGTACAATTGTTCCGGTTGCTTTAGAACAGGTAGGATTTGATTATTTTGATCCTAAAGTTTTAAGTTCGGTAGTAGGTGGAACGACCATTTATAATGGAATAAAACAGTTTTTCGAAATTAGTAATATGACGAAAGAGAATCCGTATTGGATATTATATCAATGGGAACAAAAGTCAAATAGATTACTATAAGCTATTAATTGCATTGATAAAAAACAGTGGCATCTAAATCGTTCACTGATTCTATAATGAGTTCAAGTGAAACTTGAACTCAGCAATGTAAATTCCTTACGGAATTTGCGATATATACTGCGTATGCGATATGTGTCTGTAGAACAGGAATATGAATTTATATCATATTACAATGAATATAATTAAAACAAAAAGGGAGACGAGTTGTATGAATGTTAAGGATTGTATGTATAGCGAAAATGAGTTTGGTATGAATTATAAGGTTTTCTATCCTGACGCATACGAAGAGTTACCATTAATTGTATATCTTCATGGTGCCGGTGAGCGAGGTGAAAATATATCTCATTTATACCGCCATGGAATACCTAAATTAATTGCTGAAGGTAAAGAATTTAATGCAATTATATTATGTCCTCAGTGTCCTAAGCAGTATGTGTGGGATAATGTTGTAGAGAAAACAAAAAGAATTATTGACCTTGTGTCAGATGAATATGAAATCAAAAAAGACCGCATATGCATAACAGGTTCCAGCATGGGTGGCTTTGGAACTTGGATGATGGCAAAAACATATCCTTCATTTTTTGCAGGAGCTGCACCTGTTGCAGGCGGTGGAATGGTTTGGAGAACACAAAAACTGAAAACAACACCTGTTCTTGCAGTGCATGGAGTTGACGATGATGTAGTACCTATTTTTTATTCTCAGATCATGGTAGACGGTGTTAATTGTAGAGGCGGATGCGCAGAACTTATAAGTTTGGATGGATATGGACACAATGACGGCATTGATTTTGCATACAGAAATACCAAAGTAATTGATTGGTTGATAGAAAGAAGAAGAGAAAATTTTGAATATGTCCCTGAGGTTTGTGAGGATATTTTTTAATACGAGTCATCTAATAAAACTAAGGAGAAAATATTTGCAAAATGAATGTAATATTTAATGAAGAGTTTTTTACAATGCGTGATAATGTTCGCTTGTATACATTGATTGCGATGAGGCTTCGTATATCAAATTGCCGTTGAAATAATTTGAACTCAATTAACAGGCATCCAAGGTTATGTCATTTTTATAAAATGTAGTCTAATGTAATTGTAAAAATAATCCAGTGGTGTAAAATGCAGTATATTGTTTTGGATATGGAATGGAATCAGGCTCAGACTCCTGATAAAGTCATAAAAAAACCGATTCATCTTGTGGGGGAAATAGTGCAGATTGGTGCGGTCAAGCTTAATGCTGATTTTGAAATGACCGATTCCTTTGTTATTATCATCAACCCGGTCTACTACCGCAGAATGAATTACAGGATAGCAAAATTAACCGGCATAAGTAATTCTGATTTGCGGTCGGGTTATTCGTTTGAAAAGGCGATAGAAGAATTTAAAAAGTGGTGCGGAAGCGAATACTCGATTGTCACTTGGGGCAGAGATGATATACCGATGCTTCGCGATAATTTGCGGCTTCACAATCTTTCGGAAGATTGGATTCCAAAGTGCTACGATGCTCAGCCGATTTTCGACAATCAGATCACTAAAGAAAACAGACAATACTCTCTTACATACGCCGTTGAGAGGGTAGGCGAGTTACCCAGAAAAGAGCACGATGCACTCAATGATGCCATGAATACGGCGATTGTATGTTCGTATCTTGATATGCATAAAGCTATCGCGGAACACGAAATAATGAAAAGTATTCCAAAAGCCAAGACAGAGATCAATGCTTCAAATATACTTGAAAAAAGTTTCACTTCCAGAAAGAATGCTTTTTGTGCCCCTGAATGTTGCGTACTTAAGTGCGAAAACTGTGGCAATTCCATAAAGTGCGTCGATTGGGCACTTCAAAGTGGTAATAAATACATAGCCATGGCGGAATGCTCATGCGGAAACGGTTACTTTGTCCGTTTGAATTTCAGAAGAAACGAAGATTCCTCTCTGCGTGTCGGTAAAATGATTTACAAGCTCGATGATAATTATCGTGAATATTACAGTAAAGTGCATGCGAAGAATAAATACAGTAAACAACGCAAATTCCGAAAGCGCGGATAACTGAATTTAAAAAGCCGCCTGTATCTCAAGCGGCTTAATTAATTATTCAAGTTCGTCGGGTGTATCAGGCTTTGAATACTTAGCCGGAGTCACACCGTATTTCTTTTTGAAGATGGAGATGAAGTAAGAACAATCAGAAAAGCCGGATGCCATGCAAGCGCCTGTAACAGTTTCACCTTCGTCCAACAGCTTACGTGCATAGGCGAGCTTTTTTGAGCGCAGATATTCTCGCGGAGTTGTGTGAAGATACTTTTTGAACCATCTGCTGAGTGTAGTTGTGCTTACATATGTATTATCTACAATTTCACTTATATATTCTATTTGAGTGTATTTTTCATTTATGTAGTCCAGCACTTTCTGCATTTCACTGGGGATTTTTACAAATTTTGCCGATTCGTAACATTCGGTACCCTTTTTCTGAGCGAGTATAACGTTAAGTACATTGAAAAAGCAGGTTGCTTTTGCAACCTCATTGTCGATGGTCTCCGCCTCCTGCAGGCAACCGAGGTTTCCAAAAATACAGTTTATGTCCATTTCTCCCAACGAGTAAACAGGCACAAAATCATCTCTTTCAACAAATTTTTGAAGTTGCGGAAAATTGCATTTGAACCACATGCAAAAGCTTTCATGAACACATGGTGAGTTGACAATACACATGTGCAGATCATAGGGACGCACAAAAACCATATCTCCGTTTTTAATTTTGTACAGAGTATCATTTATAAAATATGAAATATCTCCGGATGTGTTTATGTATACTTCATAGCAATTATGCATGTGAAGTTCGTCCGTATTTGCTTCGGGTGTACTGTGTGTATTGATACGTGAGGTCTTATACTTTATATTTGATTGGGTTATTGAAAGTTTTGAAAGCTGAGGTTTCTGCATAGGCGTGCCTCCGTGTTTTTTGTTTTTTGGGAAACAGTCAACATATTTGGCCAAACTTGGTATATAAATGTTGATAGAGTTACCTTGTTGTATATACTATTATATACGAATTCACAGAAAAGTCAATAGGCTGAATTATAAAAAATATTGTACATTTTACAACTTTCCGGAAGGTGATGAATGATGAAACTTATACTTTCTTCGTGTGATTTCCACAATGAATTTTCCCGAAAATGTATAATAGATAACTTGGATAAAAAAATTGACAGTATTCGCATACTGTTTATCCCCAACGAACGTGCTTCAAAAAAAGCTATCAGGAGTGAAAAATATTATTTGCGATTGCAGGAATTTGGCTTTTTGCATGAAAACATATATATTTTTGATTATTATGCTCCGGAGAATTTTTACGGACTTGATATCGATGTCATATATATCAGCGGTGGCAATACTTTTCAGACCTTTGACCGAATAAAGAAACGAGGATTTGATACAGAAATAGTCAGATATGTCAAAAACGGTGTCACATACATCGGCGGAAGTGCGGGGGCACACATTGCTTCACTTAATATCGAGCATGTTTTAAAGTATGACTGCAACACTGCACAAATGAACGATTTTACAGCACTCGGGCTGTTTAGCGGAATTTTCGTTTGCCATTATACCGAGGAGCGAAGTCTGCATTATGCCGAGTTGAAAGCTCGTGGTGAATATGCTGTATACGCGCTTTCCAATGATGATTCCGTTGTAGTTATAGACGATAAGGTTGAAATGTTTGGTAATAATAAGCATGGAATGTAAGAAACATGTAAAAAAACCTCTAAATTAACATTTTGAACACATTTTTAACGATAATTGTATTTGATTTTAAGTTTTAATTGTGATATAATAATACGAAATATTTTTTCCAATGGAGGTAACCAAATGGACAAAGAAAAGCGTATTGGCGAGATAGCGGCTGCCAAGGCTAAATACGACCAAAGTATTAAGAATTCTGCCGCTAATTTGCGCCTTGCCGCACTTTTTGACGAGGGCACCTTCAAAGCAACCGGTGCATATATCAAGGCACAACCCACCGCATACGAAATCAAAGGTAATATTGATGAACTTGAAAACGTTATCACGGGTTATGGTCTTATCGATGGACGATTGGTATTTGCATACTCACAGGATTTTTCCAAGCTCAACGGAGCTTTGGGTATATCCGGCGCTGAGAAGATTTTGTCTCTTTATGAACTCGCGGCTAAAAACGGCGCACCTGTAATTTCTGTTCTTGATTCATCGGGCGCTAAAATTGAAGAGGGGACAGATGCACTTGCTGCTTACGGCAAAATTTTGAAGAAGGTCGCATCTCTCTCGGGCATTATAACTCAAATTGCAGTTATCTGCGGCCCTTGCACTGGTGCAATGGCTCTCATTGCACAATCGGCAGATTATCTTATTATTGAAAAAAATAACGGTAAACTTTATCTCACACCGCCTTCAGTTGTTAAGCATACTTGTGGAAAGGATAGCGGCAGCGCCGATGATGCACTTGTGAACGGCATTGCTGCAAAAGTATGCGACAGTGATGACGAGTGCATGAAATATGCGCGTACACTTATGTCGTATCTGCCGGCTAATAACCTTGAAGGCCCTGTTTATGATTGTGAGGTTGGAGACGATATTAACCGTACCACCGCATATATTGATTCTGTCACAGACGTTAACGGTGTTTCTGTAAATAATGTTCTTGCTGATATTGCCGATAACGGCTTATATATCGAAATAGGTGAAACGTTCGGAAAGGATATCAAATGCGGCTTTATGACTCTTGCGGGTTCAACCGTAGGTTTTGCGGCTTGTGATATTTCCGAGAATGGCGGTTTTACTTCTGTCGACGCTTGCATGAAAACAGCACGTCACATTAATTATTGCGATGCGTTTGGAATTCCTTTCCTTACAATTGTGAACTCCGAAGGCTTTGCGGAAGTTGATAATAACGCCGGTGCCGCTGCTAAACTTGCTGCCGCCTTTGCTACGGCAAGTGTGCCTTGTATTACCCTTGAATTGGGTAAAGCTTACGGCACTTTGTTTACAGCGTTGGGCTCCAAATCCATCGGTGCCGACCTTGTATTCGCTCTTGAATTTTCCGAGATAAGCGTTATGTCTCCCGAAAAAGCCGTTAATTTTGTATGGCATGACAAAATTGATGGTACAAACGATCCGGCTCTGGCTCGCAAACAACTGTGCGAAGAATGGTGCATTAAAATGGCATCTCCCATCCAGGCGGCTTACAAGGGAAACGTTGATGATATCATTTCTGCATGCGAAGTAAGAACAGCTTTGATAAGCGGTTTTGAAATGCTTTCATCCAAAAGCGATATAGCTCCCACAAAAAAGCACGCAAATCTTCCTTTGTAAGAAAGGGGAGTTATTATGTTATATCTAGCAGAAAATGCATCGGTTTTCGAAAAGCTTGGTTACGGATTTAAAATCATGCTGCTGGGCATGGGCACCGTGTTTTCGATTTTGCTTATTCTTTTTTTGGTATTGACAATTTTCAGGCTTGTTTTTGCCTCGAAACCCCAAAATAAAGCAAATAAAGTAGTTGTGAATAATAAGCCGGAAAACAAACCGTTAACGGTTGCCGTTTCGGATGCTTCACCACATGAAGACGAGAATGAACTTGTGGCTGTAATCATGGCTGCTGTTTACGCTGCCAGCGGTGCTGCTCCCGGAACTTTGCGTATGATATCGTGTAAAAAACGTCAAAAAACACCTTGGAACAGAAAATAATTTTAAGGAGAATTAGCTATGAAAAAATATAATGTTACCGTTAATGGTAAAACATACGAGGTTGAAGTTGAAGAAGTAGGCGGTTCATATACAGCGCCCGTTGCGCCTGTCGCCGCTCCCTCCGCTCCTGCAGCGACACCCGCACCTGCACCTGCTCCTGCTGCAAAGTCTGCAGCTCCTGCTTCCGGAAATCCAATCACATCTCCTATGCCCGGAACAATTCTTAAGGTTAATGTTACATCCGGTCAGAAGGTTGCAAAGGGTGATGTGCTTTGCGTACTGGAAGCAATGAAGATGGAAAATGATATAGTTGCTCCAGAGGATGGCACTGTTTCTTCTGTAAATACACAGAAGGGTGCTACTGTCAATTCCGGAGATTTACTTTTCACAATAGCGTAATTTACTAAGAAAGTGAGGATGCAGGTTTTGTAATTTATATTACCTGCCTTTAAAATGCTTCAAGCTGTAATACAATTTTTGGACAGTACAGGCGTTGCAAAGCTCCTTGCTGATACAGCCGGTTGGAAAATATTAGTTATGTATGCCATAATCGGTGTGCTCTTTTACTTGGCTGTCGTAAAGAAGTTTGAACCGCTGTTGCTGCTTCCCATTGCATTCGGTATGTTACTTGCCAATCTTCCGGGTGCAGGTCTTATACACATGGAGTTATTCATTGACCCCGGAAATCCTAAGGCGCCTCTTGACATAGTACGTATTGTTAAAGAAGGCGGTCTGATTGATTTTCTGTACCTTGGTGTAAAACTCGGTATCTACCCTCCACTTATTTTCCTTGGTGTAGGTGCAATGACCGATTTTTCACCGCTTATTGCGAATCCAAAGTCGCTGTTCTTGGGTGCAGCTGCACAGTTGGGTGTGTTTGCCGCGTTTATCGGCGCGCTTTTGTTGGGGTTTGCCCCTGAAGCCGCTGCTTCGATCGGTATTATAGGCGGTGCCGATGGACCTACTGCAATATATGTAACCAAGACATTGGCCGCTGACCTACTTGGGCCAATTGCAATTGCCGCATATTCGTATATGGCATTGATACCGTTTATTCAGCCACCGATAATGAAGTTTTTCACTACAAAGGAAGAACGTTCTATTGTTATGACACAGTTGCGACCCGTTTCGAAGCTTGAACAGGTTTTGTTTCCCATAATTGTAGCACTGGTGGTTTCACTTATTCTGCCTGATTGCGCTGCACTTGTAGGTATGCTGATGCTTGGCAACCTCCTGAAAGTGAGCGGAGTTACCGACCGTCTTTCCAATACCGCTCAAAATGAGCTCATGAATATTGTTACAATTTTGCTTGGTGTTTCGGTTGGTGCTACTGCAAATGCAGAAACTTTTCTGGACCCTCAGACTCTTTATATCATTGTTTTGGGTCTTGCTGCATTTTGTTTTTCTACTGCCGGTGGTGTTATTTTCGGCAAAATTATGTGCCATCTCACCAAAGGTAAAATCAACCCGCTTATCGGTTCTGCCGGCGTGTCTGCTGTTCCTATGGCAGCACGCGTTGCTCAAACCGTGGGACAAAAGGAAAATCCTTCCAACTTCTTGCTGATGCATGCAATGGGACCTAATGTTGCCGGTGTTATAGGGTCCGCAGTTGCGGCGGGCGTTTTCCTCGCATTATTCAAATAATCATATGAAAGGATAAGTAATTATGCCGAAAGTAAAACTTACGGAAACCGTTCTTCGTGACTCTCACCAGTCACTTATTGCGACCAGAATGTCAACCGAAGAAATGCTTCCTATACTTGATAAATTAGATAAAATTGGCTATAACGCTCTTGAATGCTGGGGCGGTGCGACATTTGATGCTTGCCTTCGCTTTCTCAATGAGGATCCTTGGGAAAGACTGCGTAAGATAAAAGCGGTCGCCAAAAATACTAAGCTTCAAATGTTGTTCAGAGGTCAGAATATTCTCGGATATCGTCATTACGCTGATGATGTTGTCGAATACTTTGTTCAGAAATCCATTGCCAACGGCATTGATATCATTCGTATATTCGATGCTCTTAACGACCCCAGAAATCTTAAGGTTGCCATTGACGCCACTAAAAAAGAGGGTGGTCATGTCCAGGCCGCTTTCAGCTATACAACAAGCCCTGTTCACAATAACGAATATTTTGCAAAATATGCAAAGCAGCTTGAAGAAATGGGTGCGGATTCAATTTGTATAAAGGATATGTCAGGTCTTTTAAAGCCCTATGACGCGTATGAATTGGTAAAGAGCCTTAAGGCAAATACCAAGCTTCCAATCGAACTTCACACACATTACACTTCCGGTCTTGCTTCCATGACCGCACTTAAAGCTATTGAAGCTGGCTGTGATATTATCGATACTGCTATTTCTCCAATGGCGATGGGTACCTCTCAGCTTCCTACCGAGTCACTTGTTGCAACTCTTGCGGGTACTGAATACGATACCGGACTTGATCTTGCGGCTCTTGATGAAATCTGTAAGTATTTCACCCCCCTCAGAGATAAATATATAAAGAGTGGACTTCTCGATCCCGCAGTTCTTAAGGTTGATGTAAATGCTCTTATGTTCCAGGTTCCCGGTGGTATGCTTTCCAATCTGGTTTCTCAGCTCAAGCAGGCGGGAAAATCTGACAAGCTCCGTGAGGTGCTTGAGGAGGTTCCGCGTGTAAGAGCAGACGCAGGTTATCCACCTCTGGTTACACCTTCCAGCCAGATTGTCGGTACACAGGCTGTTTTCAACGTTATAAATGGCGAGCGCTATAAAATGGTAACCAAAGAATTCAAAGCACTCGTCAAGGGTGAATACGGTAAAACTCCCGTTAAAATCGATGACGAATTTGTAAAGAAAATTGCAAAAGAAGAACCACTCACGACAGGTCGCCCGGCTGATGCACTCAAGCCTGAGCTCAGCAAGCTCCGCGAAGAAATCAAAGAATATATCGAGCAGGATGAGGACGTATTGTCCTACGCACTTTTTGAGCAAGTTGCGCTCAAGTTCTTTGAAAAGCGCCGCGCGGAGAAATATAAGCTTGATGCTGAAAACGGAGATATCGAAAAACAAGTTCATCCGGTTTAAAATCAATCGGGGCGCTGAAAAGTGCCCCGAATTATTTATATTTTGTTGGAGTAGGTTATGATTAAAAATATTTTATTCGACCTGGACGGAACACTTACTGACCCTAAAGTCGGTATAACCACCTGCGTTGCCTATGCCGCCGAGAAAGAAGGACTCGGTAAGCATGCTCCCGACGAATTCATTTCATTTATCGGTCCGCCACTTAAAAAAATGTTTATGTCATATTTCAATGTTGGAGATGCGGAAGGGGAGCGTTTATTGAAATTCTACAGAGAACGATTTTCCACCGTCGGTTTGTTTGAAAATAACCCATACGAAGGCATAAACGACTTGTTGGATGGATTGAAGAAATACAACCTATATGTTGCCACATCGAAGCCTGAGATTTATTCACTGCGTATCTTAGAAAAATTTGATTTGCTTAAATTTTTTAAAGCTGTATATGGCAGTTCGTTGGATGGTTCACATGTTGAAAAGGGAGAACTTATTTCCCATTTGATAAAAAAAGAAAAGCTCAAATCTGACGAATGCGTTATGGTAGGGGATAGAAAGTATGATATTATAGGTGCCAAAGATAACGGCATAACTTCTCTTGGCGTATTGTACGGATACGGGAGCCGTGAAGAGCTTGAGGCTGAGAATCCGGAATATATTGCCGAAGATATTGACGAATTAAAAAAGATATTGTATAATCTTTAAGCGATATATTACTTTTTTGAGGTATAAAATGAAAATCTTTCTTACTACCATGTCCATGGGTATAGGCGGCGCCGAAACCCATGTGTTTGAATTGTCTCTCTCACTTCTGAAACGCGGACACGATGTCACAATTGTTTCTGCCGGCGGTGATTTTATGTCCAAACTTATCGAAAAGGGCATAAAGCACATATATGCGCCAATGAATGTGCGCTCAATCAAGTCTATCATTGATTCTTATATAATTTTGCGCAATGCTGTTAAATCGGAAAGACCGGATATAATTCATGGTCATGCAAGGATACCGGCATTGGTTTCTCATTATGTTGCAAAAGAGTTCAATATACCGTTTGTGACAACAGACCACGGCAAGTTTGACACTTCTCTTATGACAACTCTTATGACCCGTTGGGGAGATAAAACTCTTACAGTCAGTGAAGATTTGAAGGAGTATCTCCTCACTAACTACAAAATTAAAGAAGAAAATGTCTATCTGACTATCAACGGTATCGATACCGACACTTTTTCTCCGTATAAACCAAAATGCGATTCGTTGCTTGAAGAGTTTGGAATACCAAAAGAATCTAAAGTTATTCTTACTGTTTCACGCCTGGACAGCACAGCTTTCCGTTGCGCCGAAGAGCTTATTGAGTGTGCAGAAAAGATTTATTCACACGACAATGATACGCGTATACTCATAATCGGAAGCGGTGATTTGTACGATGCAATCAAACTGAACGCTGACGCGGTTAATAAAAAACTGGGGATAAATTATATCATAATGCCCGGGCGGCGTACTGATATTAGCGACATTTGCACTATCGCGGATGTGTTTTGCGGTGTATCGCGTGCGGCTATGGAAGCCGCGTCAAGCGGCAAATCCATTCTTCTTGCAGGAGATGGCGCATATTTTGGTGTTTTGAATAAAGATAACCTTTCGCTTGCCGAAAGCTATAATTTTACTTGCCGAGGTATTAAAGGATTTGACAAGGATAGATTTATCAGCGATATTTTTCATGTTCTGGATGCAACCGAAGATGTAAAAAACACCTCTTCTTTTTTACGCGAATATGTTATTAATAATCTTTCTGCAAAACGTATGACAGATGATACGGAAAATGTTTATCATGCCGCAATGCGTGAAAAGGGAGATTACGACTGCGTGCTCCTCGGATATTATGGATTTGGAAATATGGGTGATGATGCATTGCTTCAGAGCGTGATTAGTAACCTCAGAGACAAACTGCCTTACCTGCGCATCGCCGTTTTATCACATAATGTAAAAAAGATGAGGCATAAGTTGTCCGCACTTAAAGTTGATGTTTATAACCGTTTTAACCCATTTTGCTTTGGAAAGGTGATTAAGAAATCTGATAATCTGATTTTTGGCGGTGGTACTTTATTACAGGATAATACCAGTACAAAATCTCTGTTATACTACTTGTTTATGATTAAGTACGCGCGTAACCATAATTCAGATGTTATTCTGTATGCCAACGGAATAGGTCCAATAAAAAAAGAGAAAAACCGCCAAAGAATCAAAAAAATATTACCGTATTTAAGCCTTATAACTGCACGTGATCGTCAAAGCTTTGATTATATCAAAGAATTGAACTGCGACGTAAATATGCATCTTACTGCCGACGAGGCACTCACAACCTCTTGTGGTGAAAAATGCGATTTGGTGCGTCCTGAAATAAGACAAAAAGGGTTTATATGTGTTTCGGTCCGTGAATGGAAAGGGATAAAAGATGCGGAGTATATCAAGTGTATCCAAGCGGTTTCTGAATTTTGCTTGAAAAAAAACTTGGCAATACTATTTGTTGTGATGGAAAGCAAAAATGATGCCGTCCTTACCGAAAAACTCAGCCGGTTTGTGAAAGTACCTGTACAGATTCTACACACCGGTGAAGAAATGAGCGGTGAACAGCTAACATCGGTAATAGCTGAGGCTAAAATGACTGTTTCGGTTCGGTTGCACAGCTTGATTTTTTCCGCGTGTGCCAACGTTCCTATGATTGGACTGGTGTATGACCCTAAAGTTTCTGCTTTTATGCGACTTGCTGAAACGCCTGAAAAGTACATTATAAGTATTGGACCGGACAGTGAAATTAAACTGACAAATGCTTTAGAAATGCTACACGATGAATTACTCGATGAGAAAGAAAGACTCGCAAAACGAATGAAAATACTGTCGGATGCTGCGAAACAGAACTCTGTTATAACTGCAGATTTTTTAAGGAAGGACAAAGATGAGAATACTGGGCATTGATTACGGCGATGTATATATGGGAATGGCCGTGTGTGACGTTAATGAATTTCTGGCAAGCGGTTTGCGAACTGCTAAGGTTAAGGGGCTCCATGATGCTGCTGAGATAATTGCTGAAACTGCAAAAGAAGAAAATGCAGAAAAAATAGTAATCGGTATGCCTTTTAATGTAGATGGCAGAAAAGGTGATAGGGTGGAGAAAACTTTACTGCTCATACAGTACTTGGGTGAAATTTGCGATATTCCTGTCGAAACAATGGATGAAAGATACACAACCGTTGAAGCTTATACCTATCTTAATGCCACCGGAGCATCAGCAAAAAAGAAAAAGGGTGTTGTAAACACCCTTTCTGCAACAATCATTCTTCAGGACTATCTGGACATGAAAAAGAATAGGGCTTAGAGAATAACATTGAGGTTAATTTTGCAAATACCGCTTATTTTACTGTCAATGGTTATAATTATTTTATAGCTTGAAATAATTGTGTGCAAATGCATTAAAAAATGAGAGAACTACTTGAATACCTAAAAAATCAATAAAAAAAGAAAAATAGGGGCTATTTTTTACAAAGAAAAATTTAAACACAGACAAAGTTGACAATACTAAAGTCGAAGTTAAAAACGGCCAATCAACATCTAAGGGTTAATGTAAGCACCAAATTTGGCATTTAAGTGAAAAATATTAGGAAAATGCAACTCAAGATATCAGCGATAAATTAAACATAAATATAATGCCAAACGAAAATAGAATTTCTCTCTAAAAACTAAAACCTAAAAACTAACTACAAGTAATAATTTAACCTTATGTAAGTAAAACAGCCATACAAAGGTCAGAAGTGTATTTAAGATAAAAAATAATGGTTGTGAATTTTAACTGAACCAGCAGAAATATAAAGTGCAGATATTTATCGTGAAAATCTTAGCTATATTGTCGGAAAACGTATGGAACCGGCTACTAATTTAAATATCTTCTCCCAATTCGGTAAAATTTCAGTTTTACCGAATTGGATATATAGAAAGCCGGTGCACCCTTTTATGAATTTAAAATTATTTAAAGATCAAATCACCCACTTCATCAAGTGAGTTAACTATTCTTATATTTGGCAATTTATTGAATTCTTCACTTGTTGTCGTTCCTGTGAGAACGCCCACGAAATCTACACCAGCTTTCTGTGCTGCAAGCGAATCAACAACGTTATCTCCTATGTACAGTACTTTATGTCTTTCTGTATTTAACTTATCAATTGCCAACAGAAGTCCTTCGGGCGATGGTTTTGATTCTTTAACATCGTCGGAACCGACTACGACATCAATTGCTTCCGTTAAACTGAATTTTTCAAAAATCGCAACAATACGTCTCCTGAATTTGGTTGTGACGATTGCTGTTTTTACGTTTTTTTGCTTAAGAAGATTAAGTAAGCGCACGGCACTGTCATACAGTGTAGCGCTATGAACCATCACTTCATCAGCTTTTTCAATAAACAACTTTGCAAACTGTGTTGACTTTTCGTCATTATCTTCTTTTGTTATAACTTTAAAGGTGTTTTTTAAAGTGAGCCCTATGGTGTTGATTATACTTTGATCGCTTTGCTTGTCGTAACCCATTTGCGAAAATGCAAAATTTGCACATTCGATTATCCCGCGAGTGGTATCACCCAATGTATAATCGAAATCAAAAATCACTGTATTATACATATCCTAAAAATCCTTTGATTTCTTTAATTTTATTCTCTGCCACTTCCCTACCCATCGAGTATGCCAAATATAGTTTTTTACTGCTATGTTCAATTCGTCCCACAGGTAATATAACCGGTGGACGAATAGCAAGAACATCACCGCTTTTTTCTCTGCACGAAACATAATTCAGTTGTTCGTTGTAAACGTTATGACGGCGCTCCATAGCTTTGATAAGTTCGGGATAATGTTTATATACATGCTTTATGAGACGTACCGATTTATCGGGACGTTTTATAAAGTTGTCAGGCTGTGTAAGTATCACTATATTTTTGTTATATCCAAGTTCCTCAAAATGCTTTAACGGTATTGGGTCTGCAATGCCTCCGTCCATAAGCTTCAATCCGTCGATTTCTACCGCGCGTGAAACCAAAGGCAGTGAAGCTGATGCGCGGTACCATTCGAGATCGTTTTGGTCCCCGTTATCACATTCTTTGTATATTGCCACGCCTTTTTCAATATCTGTTGTGACAACACAAAACTTCATAGGATTTCTTTTGTATGTGTCAATATCAAAAATATCAAGTTCATTCGGAAGCTTATTATAGCAAAAATCAGCCCCGAATAAGTTGCCCGTTGTGATAAGCGAACGAAGACTGCAATATCTGTAATCGCGACAATAATTGGTATTGTATCGGATGACGCGTCCTATTTGCTGAGATTTGAAGTTGCACCCGAAGACGGCTCCCGCAGAAACCCCGATTGCACCATCAAATTTTAGGTTATTTTCTAAAAAAACGTCCAAAACACCGGCAGTAAACATTCCGCGCATACCGCCACCCTCAAGTACCAGCCCGGTTTTCATTTTTCGTCCCCCCTTCTCAGTTCTTTCAGAACAATTATGCCTAAGGGAACGGAAATTATAAACGTAAGAATTATAGCCATCGGATTGCTTGCTTGCAACCCGAATATGCCAAGATATTTAGGTAATATGAAAATAAGAGGAATAAAGCAAAAACCTTGCTGAGCCAAGGAGAGTATAGAGCAAAACAACCCTTTTCCGATTGATTGAAACAGCATATTGCACATAACCGTCCAACCTATTACCGGAAGAGCTACACAATGAAGCCTTAAAGATACGGTGCCGATTTTTATAACTTCATTGTCGTCTCTGAAAATTGAAATGATTTGTGGAGCAAATACAAAAGCAATAGTGCCGACAATGGTGAGTATTATCGTTGTCCATTTTACGCAAAACCAAAAAGCCTCCAAAACTCTATCGTAGCGTTTGGCGCCGTAATTGAAACCGCTTATAGGCTGAGACCCCTGCCCAATACCGAGCATAATTGAAAACATGAAATGAAATACTCGTGCTACTATACCCACCGCAGCGGTTGCGGCATCCGAGAATCCGCGTGCTACAATATTCATTAATATAGTTGCACAGCAAGCTAATCCTTGCCTATAAAAAGAAGGAAGACCCGTTCGGAAAATTTCTTTATAAAGCCTTAAATCGAATTTGAAACGTCTAAAAGACACTTTGGTTAGACCGTTTTTTCCGTTTACGAGAAAAAGAAGAACAATGAAAGAAACAGCTTGGCTGGCTATAGTTGCAACGGCAGCTCCGGCAATTCCCATCCTGAAAGTGAATATTAGCAACGGATCGAGTGCAATGTTCAGCACTGCTCCTACTCCTATACCAACCATCCCCAGAAACGGGTTTCCTTGTGAACGCAGAAGGTTATTCAAAACAAATGAAGCAGCCATGTAAGGTGCGCCGATTAGAATGATTTGACCGTACAAAACAGCATATGGAGCAACACTTTCGCTGGCACCGATTATAAACACCAGTTCATCTATATAGATAAGCCCGAAAACAGTAAGAACAGCACCCGCAAAAAGTGATGTGACAAAGCCGATGGAAGCGACAGTTTGTGCAGTTTCATGATCCTTTTGCCCCAATAATCTGGAAGAATAATTCCCCGCCCCCATTCCCATACAAAAACCTATCGCCTGTATGAGAGCCATTACGGAAAACACCACTCCTATCGCAGCAGACTGTTCTGTACCTAAATTTCCCACGAAATAAGTGTCGCAAAGGTTGTAGACTGATGTTATCATCATTGTAACAAGTGTGGGAGTAGAGAGACGTCTTATAAGCGTGGGTATAGGGGTTTGGGTCATTTGAGTATGCTTTTGCATTTGCAATTCCTGAAAATTCATCTTTTTTCCTATCATCAAATTATGTTGTTACTACAATTTTATCACAAAAAAGTAAAAAAATAAATACTTTTTGTCGGTATTTTGTTAAATTAATTTGATGTGTATGATATTATCACAGCTTTTTTGGACTGAACCGGTGCAAATCCGTTATGACTTTGAAAACTTATCTGGTCTACTCCGACATGACCAAAGTACAAATCGTATACATAGTCACTCCTATTTACGCATATGAGCATTTTTTTTGAATCTTTATCGCGTAAAAAGGTAAAAACACCGTTTTTACAATCAATTATTTTAAAGCCACCATCTTTAAAAACATCTTTGTTATTTTGACGTATTTTTGACAGCAAACGAACATATGACAGCAACTCTTCGTCTTCTTTTCCCCATGGGTACGTAGTTCTGTTGAACGGATCCGAGCCACCTTGCACGCCTGCCTCATCACCATAGTAAACACAAGGTATTCCGGGCAATGTCATTATCAATACCAATCCAAGCTTCAGAAGTTCTTTCGCTTCATCTATTTGTTTGTCAGATAATCTGAACAAAGAAATCTGTCGGTTATCCATTTTTGAAATATCAACGCCTGATAATACTGTAATAATGCGTGGAGTGTCATGTGTACCAAGAAAATTCATCAAAGAATGGCTGACAAATTCAGGATAATTATACCATAATGTTCTGCATACATCTGCAAGCTCGTGAGGATTAGAGTATAGTAAAAAATTGATTACAGCTTCTCTGAGCGGATAATTCATAACACCGTCCAGTTGTTTTCCTCTGAAATACTTTCTCCGCTTATCATACGCGATTTTATTCGAAGCATCCTCCCAAACTTCGCCCCAGATAACTGCGTTGGCATCATACTCTTTAACGCTCTTCCTGAAGACTTCCAAAAAATTGTCAGAAAGCTCATCTGCCACATCCAGCCTGAAACCTTTGATACCCATATCCATATATTTTCTAACAACACCGTTTTTTCCGGAGATGAAATTAATATAGTTTTTGTTAGATGTTTTTACGGTCGGAAGTATCTTTATCCCCCACCAGCATTTATATTCATGCGGAAATTCAGTAAAGGTATACCAATCGTAATAAGGTGAATCCTTTGAGTTAAACGCCCCGAGGCTTGGATAATTGTTTTTGGCGTTAAAATAAACACTGTCAATCCCTGTATGGTTAAATACGCCGTCCAGTACTACAAATATTCCATTTTCGCGTGCTGTTTTAATTAACATTTCCAAAGCCGCATCACCACCGAAGGCCTCATCAACCTTCATGTAGTCGCCTGTATCGTATTTGTGATTTGAATATGCCTCAAAAATCGGGCACAAATATATACATGTTACACCCAGTGATTTCAAATACGGTATTTTGCTGGTTACACCCAAAAGATTTCCTCCGTAAAAGCAGTTATTCTCGACATGATCTCCCGGGAATTTTGCGTACTGCGGTATTGGAGTATTCCAATTTTCCAGATTTACTGTGCCGATTTTATAAATTCTTTTTCCACCAATACAAAAACGGTCTACCATTATCTGATATATAATTCCGCCTTTTATGAATTCCGGCGTTTCATAATCAGCAGCATAGACGGTTAACTGAAGCTTTTCTTCACCCGCAGCGTTTTCCGTCAGTAGAAAACCATTGTTTTTATATATCATATAAAGTTGTCCGTAAATTGTACCAAGCTTTATGCTTAAGAATAACAGGCCATCATTGTGTTTACAAATATCGCGTGTATTAACTCTTGCAGTGAATGTGTTGTTCTGTCTTTTTGTATTCACAATAAAAGTTTTGTCAAATTCTTCCTCAAAGAATTCTAATTCAACATTTTTACACAGCAGTCTGCTGTTCACGATTATTTTAAAAAGCAAAACATCTCCGTATTTTACAGCTCCATATACTTGCTTGCCGAGTAATTCTGAAAAAATCTGCATTTCCCCGACATTTTCAATTTCAGTGAAACTCTTATAAACCTTCATATAATCACAGGTTTAACCTTCCAAATTTTATCAGCATACTCGTTTATGCTTCGTTCAGCAGAAAAGTATCCCGCAGACGCTATATTATACAATGATTTTTTGCACCATTCCTGTGTGCATCCGTAGTCATAAAGAGCTTTTTTGTAACAGTTGATATATGACTCGAAATCTGCAAAGCACATATAAGGATCAGGCACATCACCGCTGTACAAAAAGTAATTCACAAATTCGTCACAACACACACCGTCTAGTCCTTCATGAAGTAATTCCATTATCTCCTTTAAAGCTGTGCTTCTTTTGTAATATTCGCTTGAGGCATACCCTTTGCGCCACAATTCATCCGCCTCGGCAGCGTTTAATCCAAAAATATAGCAATTTTCCTTGCCCGCTTTTTCACATATTTCTACATTCGCACCGTCAAGTGTACCTATTGTTACAGCACCGTTTATCATTAGTTTCATATTGCTTGTGCCACTGGCCTCCTTGCCCGCCAGTGAAATCTGTTCACTTAATTCTGCGGCAGGTATCAATACTTCAGCAATACTTACATTATAATCCTCGACAAAAACTACCTTAAGCTTTTCGTTAATTCTTTTATCTTTTTCTATATGGCGCGCAATAAGGTGAATAAGCTTTATAATTCTCTTAGCCATATAATAGTTATTTGCGGCTTTGGCACCGAAAATATAGGTCTGCGGTGGCAAAGCCAAATCTGGATTTTTAATTAATTCATTATAAAGATACATGATTTTCAGGGCATTTAAAAGTTGGCGCTTATATTCATGCATCCTTTTTATTTGCACGTCAAAAAAGGAGTGCGGATTGATTTTCACACCGGTTTTTTCATATATCATGTTAGAAAACTTAATTTTGTTATTCAGCTTTATTTCGTGGAGCTTAGATAGTATATTTTTGTCATTTGCATAGTTTCCGAATTCATAAAGTAAGTGTGGTGAATTGCGATAACCATCTCCAATGCAACAATCCAGTAATTTGCATAATTCTTCATTGTTATAGCACAGCCACCTGCGGTGCGAAATACCATTTGTGATGTTGGTAAATTTTTGAGGTGTATGCTTGTAAAAATCATGAAAAATAGATTTTTTTAATATATCTGAATGTAATTTGGAAACACCATTAACGCAATATGAACCCACAACGCTTAAATTCGCCATTCTCACTTTGTCGCAGGCAAGTACTGACATGTTGGATATTCTGTCCCAGTCGCCCGGATAGCTTTTCCAAAGCTCTTCACAAAACCTTTTATTTAATTCCTGAACAATCATGTGAATTCTGGGTAGTTTTAACTTGAATAAAGCTTCATCCCAGCATTCAAGAGCTTCGGGAAGAACTGTGTGATTAGTGTACGATACTGTTCTTTTCACAATGTTCCATGCATCATCCCAGCCGTAGGAATAGGTGTCTATGAAAATTCTCATAAGCTCGGGAATTACAAGCGCAGGGTGAGTATCATTTATATGAATCGCGTTCTTTTCTTCAAATCCTGTTAAAGTTCCGTATTTTCTGAGGTGGTCTGTTATAATGCTTTGGAGAGAAGCACTTACTAAAAAATATTGCTGTGTAAGGCGTAACAGTTTTCCTTCGCTATGATTGTCTGAAGGGTATAAAACTTTTGAAATTATTTCTGCATTTGTGCTCTCCTCCATCGCTTTTACATATTCACCCTGTGAAAACAAGTGCATATTGAACTTGCTGGTATTTTGAGCTTTCCACAATCTCAGATTGTTTACTGTATTTGTTTGAGCGCCCGAAATCAAAAGGTCATACGGCATTGCTTGTATTTCCTCATAATTTTCATGGATAATTTCACATTTTCCGTCTTTAGACCAGTTTTCCCTGATTTTTCCGCCGAACTTTACGGTATATGCCCTATCGCTCCGCGGCACGAGCCATACCTCTCCGCCGGGCAGCCATATATCCGGCAGTTCAATTTGCTCACCGTCAACTATTTTCTGTCTGAACAATCCATATTCGTAGCAAATTGAAAATGCGGTTGCAGGATAATTTTGGCTTGCCAGTGCATCCATATAGCACGCCGCAAGCCTTCCCAATCCACCGTTGCCTAACCCCGGGTCGCGTTCACAATCGAATACTTTTTGAATCTCAAAGCCGTAGTCGGTTGCAGCTTGTAAAAAGTCATCGTATAAACCGAGGTTCATAAGATTGTTTTTGAGCTGTCTTCCGACCAAAAATTCCATGCACAGGTAGTAGACTTTCTTTGCAGAACAGTTTTTTACTGCTTTTTGGTACTCCGCACGTTGTGCGGTAAGTTTTTCCTTTATAACAAGAGCTGTCGCTTTATAAAACTGATCCTCGGTAGCCTCACAAGGCTGAACATTAAAATATCTCAGCAATTTGTTCTCAATGTTGATTTTAAAATCTGTTCTGGTTGCTTCCATATCATTTCCTTCGATCACAAAGATTTTCATAGATTTCGATATATTTACCCGCCGAGTTTTCCCATGAAAAATCGGATGTCATTGCATTATATATCAGCGCGTTCCAGTGCTTTTTCGATTTATACAATTCAAGCGTACATTTTACCGATTCAAGCATTTCGTGTGCATTATAGGAGCTAAAAGTGATACCATTCCCCTTGAAAGTTTCAGTATCATATGGCACAATGGTGTCATATAGACCACCTGTTCGCCTTACAACGGGAATGGTTCCGTAACGTGCGGCTATCATTTGACTTAGTCCGCACGGCTCTACTCTTGACGGCATAAGAAAAATATCAGCACCTGCATAAATCTTTTTGGAAAGCTTTTTGTCAAACTCAAGTACAACCCCTACCCTATCGGGATAACGGAAAGATAACTCATGAAAATAGTTTTCAAGCTCGCTGTCTCCTTTACCGAGTAAAACAAACTGTATATCCAATTCCATCAGTTCATTCGCAACACACTTTACAAGGTCAAACCCTTTATGCTCCGCAAGGCGGGATATCATCGCTATAATAGGTGTCCTGATTGATCGCTTTAGTTTGAGCTCCGACTGGAGCTTACTTTTGCATTTCTTTTTACCGCTTAAATCTTCATGCGAATATTTACATGGAATATCATTATCGTACAAGGGATTATAGTGTAATGTATCAATTCCGTTAACTATTCCGCGGAGTTTATTTTTTTCACTGCGAATTATATGGTGCAAGCCTGCGGAATAATATTCATTTTCTATTTCTTCTGCGTATTTTGGGCTTACGGTAGTCAAAACATCACAGCATGCTATTGCTCCTTTAAGCAAGTTGATTTTTCCATCATATTCAATTATCTGCAAGTTTTTTTCTTCAATATCGAATACATCGTTTGATATATTTCTATCATATATTCCCTGATATTCTATATTGTGAATTGTGAATACTGTTTTGACACTGTTCAATTCGCTATGGCATAATCTGAGATACACAATAGTTAAAGCTGTGTGCCAGTCATTTGCATGAAGAATATCCGGCACAAATTTTAAATGATGGATACCAATTGTGACAGCGCGGCAAAAGAAAGCATATCTTTCTGCGTCATCAAAACTTCCGTAAATCATTTCTCTTTCGAAATAGTATTTATTGTCCACAAAGTAATAAATCACGCCGTTATACTCACAAGAATAAATACCGCAATACAAGTTGCGCCAAGAAAGCTTGACGTTGAATTCACATTCAAATTTCAAAATTTCACGGTATTTCTTTTCAATTGCTGAGTGCAATGGAAGAATTACTCTCACATCCACATCACCGCAAGAGTTTATAGACTGTGGCAGTGAACTTGCAACATCTCCAAGTCCTCCGCTGGCGATAAACGGCGATGCTTCCGCGGTGACGTATAAAACTTTCTTCACAGCATTTTTCCTTTCTCAACGTAATAAGGCTTCAAATTATGCCCCGATAGCATAACTGCATCACGAAGTATGGTGTTTTTATCCGAAATAACACAATTTAAAAACACATTTTGACCTATGAAAGTATCTTGAAAAAGTATCGAGTTCTTAATAATAGAATCTCTTCCCACTGTCACTCCTCGGAAAAGAACAGAGTTTTCAATGATACCTTCAATGGTGCACCCGTCTGCTATCATAGAATTTTTAACAACGGCATTTTTACCATAACGCGTTGGCGCAGAGTTACGGACTTTTGTGAGGATTGGACGTCCTGCTATATTAAACACCTTTTCTCTTGTTTCTTTTTTTAGTATCTCCATATTAAGATAAAAATAATCCGCAAGCGAAGTGACATTAGCATAATAATCATCAAATCTGTATGTCATAAATTTGTTTCGGCCGATATTCTTCGAGATAATATCTACCATAAAGCTTTTGTAATTGTGTGCTTCTGAATCGTGGATGACAGCAGAAAGATACTTTTTTCCGATGACCCAAATATTGATATTAACATCATGTTCACCGCGGTAATCTGAAGGATTAACGGCAACATCCGTAATGACACCACTTTCATCCGATCGCACAACCGTGCACTTCGCAGCAATTTCGCGTGTTAGTTTCATACGCTTTACTGCAATAGTAATATCAGCTTTAGAATCAATGTGACGGTCAATCATTTTTTTTAGGTCTATGTTGCATATTGCATCACAATCACTGAGTACGATGTATTCTTCCTGCATAAGGCTGATTGAATGTTTGGCATTTTTCAAAGCTTCAAGCCTTGAATTATACAATGTATTGGTTCCGCTTGCATAAGCCGTAATAAACGGTGGCAAAACTCGTATACCTCCGGAACGTCGCGCAAGATCCCAATCTTTACCGGAACCGACATGATCCATGAGAGAATGATAGTTATAGTGCGTGATGATGCTTATATTTTGTATACCGGAATTTACCATATTTGACAGTGCAAAGTCTACCAGACGGTATCTGCACCCGAAAGGAACTGAAGCTATGGTTCGAAGATGCGTCAGCTCCGAAATATTTTTATCGTGCAAATTTGAAAATATAATACCGGCTACTGACATATTTCTCTCTCCTTACCCATTCCATTACTCACCATTTTTCCGCCGTTGATTACAGTATTCGCTGCTATTTTCATTGAAGCACCTATTACAGATATGCTATCTTTTCCCCCGTTTTTACAGCCTATCTTAGCATAACAGCCAATTTCTGTATCGCTGTCAATAATTGAATAATCAACAGTGCAGCCGGATTTAATCTTGCATCCGCTCATTATCACGGAATTCCGCACAACTGCATCTTTTTCAATGCAAACTCCACTGGAAATAACAGAGTTTTCCACCATTCCGTCTATTTCACATCCCTCGGTTATCAGTGAATTTTTTATCGAAGCGTTATCACCTATAAACTGAGCTGCCATCGCGTAGGTTCTGCTGTAAATGCGCCAGGTTTTGTCGTGAATATTAAACTCCGGATTCACACCTATAATGTCCATGTTTGCTTCCCAGAGACTTTCCAGAGTACCTACATCCTTCCAATAACCTTCGAACTTATATGCATAGAGTTTTGCATTATTTTTCAACATGTTCGGTATAACATTTTTTCCAAAGTCGTTTGATGATTCGGAGTCTTTTTCGTCCTGCTCTAAAAAATCCTCAAGCGTTTTTCGGTTAAAAATATAAATGCCCATAGATGCTTTGTTACTACTTGGCAATTTTGGTTTTTCTTCGAATTCTGTTATTCTGCCATCCTCTGCGGTATTGACAATACCAAACCTGTAAGCTTGATTTAATGGCACCTCTATGACTGCGATTGTGCAATCAGCGCCTTTTGACTTGTGGAAATCCAGCATTTTACTGTAGTCCATTTTATAAATATGATCCCCGGAAAGTATTATTACATATTCGGGCGAATACCTGTTTATAAAGTTAAGATTCTGATAAATGGCGTTGGCAGTACCCTTGTACCAATCTGCGGAATTTTTCGCTTGATATGGAGGCAAAACCATTACGCCGCCAAAAGTTCTGTCCAAATCCCATGGTTGACCGTTTCCGATATATTCGTTTAGAACAAGCGGCTGATACTGTGTAAGAACCCCAACCGTATCAATGTTTGAGTTAATGCAGTTAGAGAGAGTAAAATCTATTATCCTGTATTTCCCGCCGAAAGTAACTGCAGGCTTAGCAGTGCTTTCCGTTAATGCGTAAAGTCTGCTTCCCTGCCCGCCTGCCAGAAGCATCGCCAGACATTCTTTTCGTTTGTACATTACGCCGACTCCTTTCTACAACTCTGCCATTGGTTTAAAAATTATGCCGCATAGCGCAGGCAGATTGACGCAAATCCTTCCGTTTACGGCACACAATGCTCCTTGATTTGCGACACCGCTTCCACCATATTTCACGCCATCGCTGTTTAAAAGCTCGGTATATGCCTTGTGAGAAACAGGTATTTCAAAATTACTGCGCTCAACACCGGAAAAATTAATTGCGACCAGAAGTTCTCCTGAAGCTGATAACCGTGAATAAACAATTAAATTTTCATTTTTCAAATCAGAAAAAATCCATTTAAATCCGTCCCAAGAGCAATCGTTTTCCCAAAGCGGAGCATTGTTTAAGTAAAGATGATTTATATCAGCATTGAAGTATTGTAGCTTTTTATGCATCGAAAAATCAGTCATGAACCATTCAAGCTCCTTGCTGTTATCCCATTCGCTGAACTGCCCGTACTCACATCCCATGAATGCCGTTTTTTTACCCGGATGTGTCATATAAAAAACCATAAAAGCACGAAGGTTGGCAAATTTTTGTTCATAGCTTCCATGCATTTTATTTAACAGTGATTTTTTGCCATGAACCACTTCATCGTGTGAAAGAGGCAAAATATATTTTTCATTAAAGGCATACATCATGGAAAAAGTGATTTTTTCATGAATATATTGTCGGTATACAGGATCAGATGACATGTACTCAAACATATCGTTGGCAAAGCCCATATCCCATTTAAAGTCAAATCCAATGCCACCCTGCGAAACCGGTTTAGTAATCATATGCCAGTCTCCGGATTCCTCAGCAATCATCAGAGCGTGTGGAAACTCTTTCGTAATAACCGAATTAAGCTTTTTGAAGAAAGCTATGCCTTCAAGGCTTTGATTACCTCCGTAAATATTAGGATTCCACTCCCCCGGCATTCTGTCGTAATCCAGATACAGCATTGATGCAACTGCATCAACTCTTAAGCCGTCTGCATGATACTCACCAAGCCAGAACAGTGCATTTGAAATTAGAAACGATTGCACCTCACAACGGGCAATATCAAATTTTCGCGTTCCCCAACCGGCGTGCTCCATACGGTCTGCGCCTTTGAACTCGTACAGCTTATCTCCATCAAATTCAAATAGTCCATGCTCATCCTTTGGAAAATGAGCAGGTACCCAATCAAGTATTACTCCTATGCCATTACAGTGTAGTGCGTCTATAAAATATTTAAAATCATCAGGTGTACCATAACGAGAAGTGGGAGCATAATATCCGCATATCTGGTACCCCCATGAAGCGTCAAGCGGGTGCTCCATAACCGGCATAACTTCAACGTGTGTGTACCCCATTTGAACAACATATGGTATCAATTCGTCAACAATACGACGGTAGTTTAAATTTTCATCGTTATTTTTAAGCCACGAATTGAGATTTATTTCATAAATGTTTATTGGGGAATTATATATGTCGTTCTTTTTCGATTTACTGCGTAAAGCTAACCACTTTTCGTCATTCCATTTATAATGGCTTACCGTGTATACGATTGATGCGTTTTTGTCACGTGTCTGAGAAAAACGTGCATACGGATCTGACTTATAATGCTTTCCAGAAGTAGATTTTACAAGGAATTTATAAAGCTGACCCTCTAAAGTTTTACTTTGCACACAACATTCCCATATACCTTGGTCTGTAATTTTATTCATAGCTATACCACTATGCCAATTACAAAAATTTCCGACTACATGTACGCTTTCAGCATTTGGTGCGAAAACACGAAAAACATACACATCTTTTTCGGTTTTGTGGACACCAAGATACTTGTACGAGTAGTAATTTGTTCCCTGATGGAAAAGATAAGCGGCATATCCATCCATATTAAACACCTCAAAACAGTATTATATTTCTATTATATCACCCATAGATTAGAAAAATGCTAGAAAATTGTAGGAAAAATCGTCAAAAAAACGAAAATGCATTTTAAAGCATTTCCGTTTTTCACGTATTAAATCCCCTATGGTTTCCAATAAAAACAGCGGTACAGCAATTTTGCTGTACCGCTTGAAACTGATTTTTGAGTTATGGGAGCGCAATACTGTATTAATACATACCGCCCATGCCACCCATACCGGGAGCGCCAGCTGCCGGAGCAGCGGGAGTCTCTTCTTTCTTGTCGGTTACAAGGCTCTCGGTAGTAAGAACCATGGAAGCGATAGAAGAAGCATTTACAAGTGCACTGCGTGTAACCTTTGCAGGGTCAACAACGCCTGCTTCAATCATGTCGCAGTATGTTTCGTTGTAAGCATCAAAGCCGTAACCGATTTTGCCGGAGTTCATGATTTTATCTACAATGACAGAACCTTCGAAACCTGCATTTTCAGCAATCTGTCGAGCAGGATCTTCGAGAGCGCGGAGAACGATCTTAACGCCTGTTTTTTCATCTCCGTCAACAGTATCGAGGAGTTTCTTTACAGCGGGTATTACGTTGAGGATTGCAACACCGCCGCCGGGTACGATACCTTCTTCAACTGCTGCACGAGTAGCATTGAGAGCATCTTCGATTCTGAGTTTCTTTTCCTTCATTTCGGTTTCGGTAGCGGCACCGACTTTGAGAACTGCAACACCGCCGGAAAGCTTAGCAAGTCTTTCCTGGAGTTTTTCACGGTCAAAATCGGAAGTAGTGATTTCGATTGCCGCACGAATCTGTGCAATTCTTGCCTTAATATTCTCGGAGTCACCCGCACCTCCTACGATGGTGGTGTTCTCCTTGTCAACCTTAATCTGTCTTGCACGACCGAGCTGTTCAACGGTGGTATCCTTGAGTTCGAGACCGAGTTCTTCCGAAATAACCTCACCGCCGGTAAGAATCGCAATATCCTTAAGCATTTCTTTTCTTCTGTCACCAAAGCCGGGAGCTTTAACAGCTACGCAGGTAAAGGTACCGCGAAGTTTGTTAACAATGAGAGTGGAAAGTGCTTCACCTTCAATGTCTTCAGCGATTATGAGAAGTTTTTTGCCACTCTGAACAATCTGCTCAAGCAGAGGGAGAATTTCCTGGATGTTAGTAATTTTCTTCTCGGTTATAAGAACGAGAGCATCATCAAGAACAGCCTCCATCTTATCAGTATCGGTAACCATGTAAGGAGAGCAGTAACCTCTGTCAAACTGCATACCTTCAACTACTTCGCAGTAGGTATCGGCAGACTTGGATTCCTCAACGGTGATAACACCGTCAGAAGTAACCTTTTCCATAGCATCTGCAATGAGCTTACCGATAACTTCGTCTCCGGAAGAAACAGTGCCAACACGAACAATATCAGCGCTTCCGCTTACGTTCTTAGCATTTGCTTTCAGTGCTTCAACAGCAGTGTCGACAGCTAACTTTATACCCTTTCTGATTATCATGGGGTTTGCACCGGCGGTAACATTCTTCATACCCTCGCGTATAAATGCCTGAGCAAGAATGGTAGCAGTGGTAGTACCGTCGCCTGCCGCATCGTTTGTCTTGGTTGCAACTTCTTTTACAAGCTGTGCACCCATGTTTTCAAATGCGTCGTCGAGCTCGATTTCTTTAGCAATGGTAACACCGTCATTGGTTATAAGGGGTGCACCGTACTTCTTATCAAGTACAACGTTTCTTCCTTTGGGACCAAGCGTGATTTTAACGGTGTCAGCAACCTGATTAACACCGGACATAAGTTTATTTCTGGCATCTATGCCATAAAGAATTTCCTTTGCCATTATGAATTACCTCCTGAAAATAATTATTCAACAATTGCGAGAATATCGCTCTGTTTGATTATAATGTAATCCTGACCCTCGAATTTGATTTCGGTTCCGGAATACTTGCTGGTTATTACCTTCTGACCGGGTTTTACAGTCATAATAATTTCCTTTCCGTCGATAACACCGCCGGGACCTACTGCAACTATTTCTGCAACAGAGGGCTTTTCTTTTGCGGTACCGGTAAGAATAATACCGCTCTTGGTGGTTTCTTCGGCTTCAACCATCTTGATTATTACTTTGTCGGTAAGGGGCTTTAACATTTTTGTTTCCTCCCATATAAAAATAAAATTTTAAGCTTTACTTGTTAGCACTCTTAATGCGAGAGTGCTAAGCGATGGTAATATTTTAGCACCATTTACAAAAAAATCAATACCTTTTAAGCAATATTCACATTTATTTAACACAATATAACACACAGCGTAATATTTGGTAAAAAGCAGAAAACATGAAAACCCGCTGTATTTTTTCACATTTTGTAAATTAACATACTGCCATACCGATGTTATAATGCATCTTTTTTAACATATAATGTTTTTTTCATACTTTTTTTATCACGAATCAGCACTTGTGAACAAATAAATTCAAAAAATATTGTCTCATTTGCACACAAATGAGCTATTGACAATTTCGAAGCCATAAAGTATAATTTTAGTGTATTTATTTTATAATTTAGGAGTGATTTTATGACTAAATCTCATGTCTTGTTCGGTATTGATATGGAAACCGATGTTGGAAGTTTCACCCCATTCTACAACTACACCAAGTCAGGTACTCAAAAGATATTAGATATTTTTAAAAAGCATGATGTCAAAGCAACTTTTTTCTTCACGGGTGAATGTGCCAAGGAAAATCCCGAAGTTGTAAAGATGGTGCAAAGCGCCGGTCACGAGGTTGGAGTTCATTCGTTATACCACGAAACTGTAGGCGATGAGCTGTTTCCTATTCCCGGAGTGAAGCCGCTTCTTCCGGAGGAGGTTCCGCTCAGAGTAAAAAGAGCTGTCGAGTGTGTTGAATCGGTTTCCGGTCAGAAAGCAACATCGTGGCGTTGTCCCAGACTCTGGGGGTCCACTCATGTGTGTAACGCTTTGGAGGGTTTAGGCTTCAAAGTAGATGCATCCTACCCTATGTACTTCTATCGCGAAAGATTTGCTCCATATCATCCATCCAAAGATGATTGGACAAAAGAAGGTGATCTCAAGCTTCTTGAAATTCCCAACTTTGCCGATATGACAATGGAATCCAAGGATCCCGGTCTTGAAAGAGACCGCGACCAGTGGCCTTTGTTCAGAACTGAAGGCGCGGACTATATGATGGAGCGTATAACAAAATACGAGGAATTTGCGAAGGATAAAGGCATCGTTCCCGTTCTGTGCTTCTATATTCATCCTTGGGAATTTGAAGAGTGTAAGACACAGTATTTTTATGGTGAAGGCGGCATATTTGTTGATGAATTTATCGTAAAGAATACCGGTAGCAAAGCAGAACAAGAGCTTGATAAGCTTGTAAAAATGCTTAAAGAGCACGGTTCGGAGTTTCATCGTATGAATGATTTCGCCGACAAATGGGAAGAAATCAATAAATAAATTTAAATATTTTTTGGAGGAATAGTAATGCCAAGAATCATTATACCCAAAGAAGAATTCCAGCGCAGAGTACAGAATGCTGCGGCAAAGGTACGCGAGTGGGGACTTGACGTACTGGTTGTAAACGGTTCTGAGAGCGACTACGCAAACACAAGATATTTCAGCAATTTCTGGCCTGTATTTGAAAGATGCGGTGTTGCAATCGCCGCAAACGGAGACTGCGCGCTGATGGTAGGCCCCGAGAGCGAAATTTTTGCTGCCGACTTCGGTGTAATTGAGAAGATTTTCGTTCTCCGCGAATACCGCGAATCCGCCAACCCCGCTTATCCCGAGCTGAACCCCTCTAAGTACAGTGATGTATTCAAGGCTCTCGGTGTATCCGGAAAGAAAATAAAAATAGGCGTTGCTGCCTGGCTTGATACCAATGTTGTCATGATGGAAGGCCTTAAAGAAACTTATCCCGAAGCTGAAATCGTACGCGCCGACCAAATTATGACAGAGCTCCGTTCTGTCAAGTCTGACATTGAGATCGAGTGTCTCAGAGAAGCAACCAGAATCACTCAGCTTGCGACAGAAGCAGTTGTAAATGCAATCCGTCCCGGTATGACCGAACTTCAGCTGGTTGGTATAGCGCAGAAGACAATTTACGAAAATGGTGCTGAATACGAGGGTCTGCCCATGTACTGCTTCAGCCAAAAGAGCACTAAGCATGCCATCTCCCGTTCTTCATACAAAGAGATCCAGATGGGCGATATTGTTCAGCTTAACCTTTCTGCCAAGATTAACGGCTACAGCCCCAGCATCGGTATGCCTGTAAGCATGGGTAAACTCACCGGTGAAAAGAAGGAGCTTGTTGACTTCTGCCTTGACGCACACATGTGGACTGAAAAACAGTTACGCGCCGGTATCATCGCAGGTGATGTTGCAAAGGGATTCAAAAAGCTTTACGATGAAACGGGACACGGAAACAACTTCCTGTATGGTCCCTGCCACGGTCTCGGTCTTATCGAGGTTGAAGCACCCTGGATGGAAACAATTTCCGACTACGTTCTTCAGAAGAATATGACTTTCCAGATCGACACCTTCGCTATGGGCTCCGATTTTGGTTTGAGATGGGAAAAGCCTATCGCAATTGCAGAAAACGGAATCCAGATGCTGGGCGAACAGATCGGAAAAATTTACGAGCTTACATTCTAACACACCTTTTACCGGGCAATCACACGGTTGCCCGGTATTTTTATGTAAAATTATTTATTTTTTGAATTAAATTGTTGACTTTTTGCGTTTGCAGATGTATACTATATTTGTTGAAAAAATTAGGAGGATTTTATCATGGCAGAAAAGAAAATCAGAAGAATTGGTGTTTTGACTTCCGGCGGTGACGCATCGGGTATGAACCCGGCGGTACGCGCTGTTACACGTGCGGCACTTGCAAGTGGCGCAGAGGTTATGGGCATTTTTATGGGCTACAAGGGTCTCATTGACAATGAGCTCAAGCTCATGAACGAACGTGACGTTTCCAACTTACTCAACATTGGCGGTACAAAGCTTTATTCCGACCGTTGCGATGAATTCCGCTATCTTGAAGGTCAGCAAAAAGCTGCTGACACTTGCCGCAAAAATAACATCGACGGTATAGTTGCAATTGGCGGTGACGGAACTTTCAGAGGTGCACGTGACCTTACAAAGCTTGGCATTCCCTGCATCGGTATCCCCGCTACTATTGACAACGATATCACCAGCACTGACTATTCCATTGGTTTCGACACTTCTCTCAACACAGTTATTGATATGGTTGACCGTCTTCGTGACACTTGTGAAAGTCACGCGAGATGTAACGTAGTTGAAATAATGGGCAGAGGAGCAGGTTATCTTGCTCTTTACGCAGGTATGGCAGTTGGTGCAACCGCTGTTATTCTCGCCGAGAAGCCTTACAACGAGGACAAACTCATCGAGAAAATGATCAACAGCAAAAAATGCGGCAAGCGTAACTTTATCATTCTTGTTTCCGAGAATATGCCCAAGGGCTTCTCAGAAGATCTTGTTAAAGTTATTGAAAACCGCACAGGAATCGAAACAAAATTTGCTCGTCTTGCTCATGTACAGCGTGGTGGCGTCCCTACTTACCGTGACCGCGTTATCCCAACAATGATGGGTAAGAAGGCAGTTGAACTTCTTTACGAGGGCAAGAGTAATATTGTTGTTTGCTATCGCAATGACATAATTACCTATATGGATATCGACTTTGCACTTGAACTCGACCGCATGTATAAGGGTAAAATGACCCCCGAAGAACGTGCTGCGCTCAGTGCAGAAGATATTAAGAAAATGGAAGAAATATGTGCCGTAAAGCGTGCTCATTTTGACATGATGTACGATATTAACGAGACTGTTTCCATCTGACAGAATGTCGTTTTTTAAAAAAGTTTTCAGAGCAAAACCCACTAAGAGGGAAATTTGCTCGAAGCTTGATAACCGTAAGCTTCAATATGTCACCGAACGACTTCCTGACGGAGAAATTGTTGTCGGGAAGTCGGGATATATAAACGTACGTGACGGCCAAATGATAATTTTTTGCGAAGGCAAAAACATTTTCCGCTCGGATATAGATGCTACGGATTGTGCCGATTTATTGAGTCTTGCGGGTGTTATTATCAACGGATTCGACCTTGAAACAGAAAAAGAACGCACATTGGTTGCATATTACTTATACTACAGAAAATAAATCTAAAGTGAGGAAATCGTATGAAATTAGGTGTTTTAACCGTTCCTTTCGGCGATATGCCGCTTGACGATACGCTGAAATATCTCAAATCTGTCGGTCTTGATGCAGCTGAAATAGGTTGTGGCGGATATCCCGGCAGAGCACACTGCAATCCCGAAATTCTTCTTTCTGATTCAAAAAAGCTTGATGAATTCAAGAGTACATTTGAAAAGAACGAAATTGAACTTTCAGCACTTGCTTGCCATGTTAATGCTGTACATCCCAATAAAACAATAGCAGAACAGCAAAACGATGATCTGGTTAAAGCTATTTTGTTGGCTGAAAAGTTGGGGGTTAAAAAAATCATTACTTTCTCGGGTTGTCCGGGAGACTGTCCGGAATCAAAATATCCCAACTGGGTTACTTGTCCCTGGCCTGAAGATTTTCTGGCAGTTCTTGACTATCAATGGAACGATGTGCTTATCCCCTACTGGAAGAAAACAGCAGAATTCGCTCAGGATCACGGTGTAACTCAAATTGCACTTGAAATGCACCCCGGATTCTGCGTATATAACCCAGAAACAATGATGAAACTCCGCAATGCCGTCGGAACTACAATGGGCGCCAACTTTGACCCGTCTCACCTCTTCTGGCAAGGAATTGATCCCGTTGAAGCAATTCGCTATCTCGGAGATGCAATTTATCACTTCCACGCAAAAGATACCAGAATTGACAGAAGAAATACCGAGGTTAGTGGTGTACTGGACACCAAGCATTATTCGGATGAAATTAACCGTGCTTGGGTATTCCGCTCAGTCGGATACGGTCATGATATGCAAACCTGGCGTGATATGATTTCGATGCTTCGTCTTGTAGGATATGACCATGTTCTCAGTATCGAGCACGAAGACAGTCTTATGACAAACAAGGAAGGCTTTGAGAAAGCTGTTTACTTCCTTAAACAGGCTATGGTAAAGGAACCTAAGCCTACGGGAATGTTCTGGGCATAATTGCATAATTCATTTTTGATGCGGAGAAGCAAATGCTTCTCCGCGATGCATAGTAAGAGCTTTCACTTTGGAGGAATCTATGAATTCTTTTAATTGCGTTGATTCGGGAAAACGTCTCCCTAGTACTAATAGTACCCCAATATGGCTTAACGGTAAAATAGTTAAAAATCAGTATGTAGACTTTTTGAGAGATATTGAAATAGAACTCGTCGATGAAAAAGCAACCTTTACAATATGTGTCGACTCTGAATATACGTTGTATATTAACGGTCGGTTTGTTGACTGTGGACAGTATGATGACTACCCCGAGCATAAAGCATATGATGTTTTAAGCATTGGCAGTTTTTTGAAAAAAGGTTCAAACCGTATTTGCATAAGAGCATATTTTCAAGGTGAGGACAGTATGCAATATGTTACAGGTACGCCTATGCTGATGTATTCTCTCAGTAATGGCAACGAGGAATTTTACAGTTCTTCCGAGCACGATTTATGTCGTTCTGCAAAAGGATACACATCAGGAGAAAGCGTTGATAAAATCACAATGCAGGTAAGTTTCAGCTTCCATTATGATGCTTCACTTGATGATGATTGGTTGATGCCCGGCTATTTAACTGATGAGAACTGGCAAAAACCAATAATACGTAATGATTTGATAGAGAGAATTAAGTTTTATAAACGACCTGTTAAAAAACAACTTTTTGGTGAAATTGTTCCTGTTAAATTCCGTGCACAGGGGATTTTCTCGTATGATAAAAACATTAATGGTACTCTAGGCGACCGCATGCAGACTGCATTCCTGAGTGCACGCGAAGAAAGCGTTGTATTTGATGGGCTCTCCCCCGCCGTTCCATATGCTGAAAAACCGTATAGATTGCCAGGTAGCATTAAGATCAATGACAGTCTTAAAAGCGTATACATCATGTTGGATTTAGAGGATCCGGTTTCCGGTCCTTTTGTTCTGGACATTGACACATCGAAGGGTACACAAATTGATGTGGCATTCGGAGAGCATCTTGATGACCTCCGCGTAAGAGCTTCGGTCGGTGGAAGAAGCTATGCCTTTTCTTATATATGTAAAGCAGGACGTCAATCGTTTTCACACTATTTTAGACGTGTTGGCGGTCGGTATATGCAGCTTCACATTTACAATATGACTGCGCCTACTATCCTATACTATGCCGGCATAAGACCTATGTACTATCCCGTGGAAAACACAGGGATTCTTAATATTTCTGACAATCTTTTCACCGAGATAATGATCGGGTGCGATAAGACGTTAAAGCTGTGTATGCATGAGCACTACGAAGACTGCCCTTGGCGTGAGCAAGGACTGTATGCAATGGATTCCAGAAATCAGATGTTATCGGGATACTACATGTACAACAACAGCGATTTTTCGCTTGCCGGCCTGTCTTTATCTGCCGACAATGCCCGTAAGGACGGCTTATTGCAAAATTGCTCGCCTTCATCCTGGCCTACAACTATGCCTTCTTTTTCGCTAGAATGGGTATTGTCGCTCAGAGACTTTATCTTGTATACCGGAAGAAAAGATGATGCACATCCTTTGTTTGATAAAGCCAAAAACATACTTATCGCCGTCGCAAAATATTTTGATGGTAAATTGCTTGTGCCACCGGATGAAAAAACCATTTGGAATTTTTACGAATGGGTTGAAGGTCTTGATGATTATGACGGTCTCTATCAACACCGCACTGTTTTTCGTCAGTACGATGCCTCGTTAAACGCATTGTTTTGCCTTGCCATGGACGCAATGCACTCAATTTCAGATTGGCTTGGTGAAAAATGGAATATTTGTGATGATATAGAGCAATGTATAAGAAATAACTTCTTTGAAGCGTTTTACAACCCCGAAAATAAAATGATTTCTTCATATGTTGACTTTGGAAAACACAACGGAAATCATGAACTCACACATGCGTGGGCGTTATTGGCAAATTTAATCCCGGACGAACACAAAGACGGTTTCAGGAAGCTGCTTGCTCTGGGCGACGGTTCCCTTACTCCATGCACACTGAGTTTTTGTATTTTCAAATATCAGGCGCTTCTGCAGGATTACAAATATGCCGATGCCGTATTTAAGGATATCGCCGCAAAATGGGGAAAAATGCTGTACAGCGGAAGTAAAACCTTTTGGGAAACAATAAACGGTGCAGACGATTTTGAAAATGCAGGAAGTCTTTGCCATGGCTGGGCTGGAATCCCCGCATACTTTATGTATGCATATCTGTTGGGAATACGTCCTACAAAGCCCGGTTATGAGGAATTTGTGATCAATCCTGTTCCACTCAAACAGACAGTAAGCGGAAACGTACTTACACCCATCGGCAAAATCAGCGTTAGCATTGAAAACGGAATAGTTGTTAAAAAATAATGATTCGACAAAAGCGTCGCAGCAAATAAACTGCGACGCTTTTGTAACTATTATATTAAAACCGTTGACAAATGTGGATTCGCGTTGTAAACTGAAAATATATTCAAGGCGGTTATTGATCAAACTTCGGTAAAGGATGTGAAACTATCTTGAGAAGCAAAAGATTTTTGTTTATTATATTGGCGCTTTTGATTTTTGCGTGCGGTTTCTCTGCAATATTTCTGTTTTCAAAATTGTATGACGAAAATGATGTAAATATTTACGGAAAAACATATAGTTCAACAGAGCTTATTTACCATAACTCTCTTCTTTCCGGTGTGTACACGGCTCATACCCTAAAACCATCTTTTAAGATTGATGAAGACGGAACAGCTTTAATTAAGAACTACAATATGGTAGCAAGTGGGACCGGACTGGGGAGTTTTGATTTTGAAAAGCTGGGAAAGCTCAAAGAAGTAAAGCTTACAAAAAAGAACTTTGACAATTATTTCAGAGGCGACAAAAAAGCTTGGTCGAGTACCGAAACTCCTGAGAAAATCAGAAAAAGCAATAAAATGTCGTGGGAATTCATTTACGAAAATATCAACGGTTACAGTGTATACTTTTTATTACAGAACAATAACGATATGTACGCAGTGCTGTGGTATGCTGATTCTGAACGTGTAACCGATGAACATTCAGATGATTCGTTTGTCAGATACATGTTTAAAATCCAAGAGTCGGTTCCATTACAATCTTTTGATTTTTCTGAAAATGAAATATACTCTTATTACGATTCAGTTGAAAAGATTTTTAAACCTAATATCATTCTGTCAAAAGCTGATAACACTTTTCAGTTTACATATTCGTTATACAGCAGTCACATCGGAAGGGGTACATACGAATTGACGGAAGAGTATCTGACGTTGTACGACGAGAGAAATACTTATGTATTCAAGACAAGCGGCGAAGATTTTGTTTTTGATGCACAAAAATCATCTCCGATACCCAAATTCAGATATTCGGCAGATTCATACGAAGCCCAGTCCCCCGTACCGGACGGCGCAATTTTTAGCCGTTCGGTCGCCCAGTCATATATCGAGGCACAAGACATACAGGTAACAGAGCGAAACACGGTTGACAATGCGGTAGGAAGGGCTGTTCTTGCAGAATACGACACAGAGTCTCCCGACGGTCTCATGCGTGCCGAGAGCCATGTAATACTGAAAGAAGAGAAGTTCAGTCCGACGCCGCCTATATCAGAAGCCACGTCAATCAGTGATTATGTCACTGTATACATTGTATTTATGCATCGTACATACAAAGTGGACGGCGGAACATTTGAAACAATTGACAGCACATTTCTCCCAGCAAAGCTTACGTTCGAGGAAAGATATACCGATAACGAGCCAAATTATATTTTGACGGATTTTGTTGCTTCGCATAGCGATGATGAGACAAAAGAGCTCTTTCCCGAAGACATAACCGATGATGTGTTGAACTGTGATAAATACTACACCGAACTAACAATTAAAGCCAACAAAAAAGCAAGCGAACTTTTTGACGATATAATTGATATAAAAAATGATTAAGAAGCAAAAGACGTCGGTTAAAATTAAAAATACGCGCTGAATATATTTCAGCGCGTATTTTAATATTCTTCCGCTGTATAACATTTAAGCTTGGGTAACCGTTCACGTAACTTTTTAATAACACTTGTGTTTATGATGCGACAATAATCTCTTTCAATCAATTCGTCAATGGACAAGAAACCGTTCAACAATTGCAGCAAGTGTCCGGAATCAATAATCATATCAGGTTCAGACGAAAGGCGACCGTCAAAACTGAAAATATTGTTATTTGAAGGCAAAATATGATCTACGACACTAACTGTAATGTCATTAAAACCTGCTAATTCACGCAAGAGAAAAGAAATATCGGCGGCTCCCATCGCACCATTCGGGACAATTTCCGAAGTGAAACCGGCAGGAAGTTTATCCGACATATCGCAGGGCAGTTTTATTAAACACTCTTTTCCGTTACAAAGAAAAATTAGTTTATTGAAAAACTTTTCAAGCATTTCAGTGTTTGGTGCACACACTTCTTCAACGATGATGCTTTCAACAGACTCTGTAAAGGCACAATAAGCTACGATTCTTTCGCTTTCGGTGATGTACATAACTTTGCCGTCAGACGAGGCATAGTCATGTAATTTCAATGCCATATTTCTTTTAGAGCGACAAACAGAATTTGAGAATGGTTCGATGCAGCTTTTGTAAGTATCCAGCAGTAAATCAGGTGAAATGCGGTCCGCTTCGCAGATCTTTACTTCATCATAAGAAAACGCGGCTGAACTATTTTTCAGTCCGGCGAGGCAAATTTCTGACGAAGTATAGTGCAGATAATTAAAATATGCAGTGTGCTTTGCCGGTTTACAAAAAACAGCACTTTCTCCCCTATCGCGCGCATTCTGCATGAATTTCACCAGCACTTTTGACATAAAACCGCGTTTTCGGTACTCCGGAAGAGTGGAAACGCCCGACATAATACAGGCGGGAATTCTTTTACCGCGAATATTAAGAGTGTAATGAAAACCTTGAATAACACTGACAATCTTACCGTTCAGTTCTGCTGTTGCACCGCACCCTGCGCACCAGCGTTCGCTAAAAAACCAATCGGTAAACTTATCTGTATCATCAAAGCATATTTTCCACAATTCTTTTACCTGTTCTTTGTCATTGTCACGCAGTGACCTTACAATAACGTTTTCATTCATCGTAATCAAACATCTCTGTAGAAAGGTATCTGTCACCTGCATCGGCTAAAAGTACAACAATTGTTTTATTCTCAAATTCCTTACGACGCGCAACTTCTATACCGGCCTGCAGAGCAGCACCGGACGAGATACCGACTAAAATCCCCTCTGTCGCGCCTACCATTCGCCCAATCTTGAGTGCCTGCTCATCGTCCACAGTTATAATTTCATCATAAACTGATGTATCCAGTGTTTCCGGGATGAACCCTGCGCCTATACCCTGTATTTTATGTGGGCCTGCCACTCCCTCGGACAAAAAGGGAGATGCAGAGGGTTCAACCGCTACAATTTTGATATTGGGGATTTTCTCTTTCAGGTATTTTGCTGTGCCACTTATAGTTCCTCCGGTTCCGACAGCTGAAATAAAACAATCAACATTTCCGTCAGTGTCACTGTAAATTTCAGGGCCGGTTGTATCATAATGTGCCTTAGGATTATTTGGATTGCTGAACTGCCCGGCGACAAGAGCGTCAGGAATAGTTTCACTTAGTTCCTGTGCTTTTTCAATAGCACCTTTCATGCCGGATGCACCATCTGTTAAAACAAGTTCCGCTCCATACGCTTTCATAAGCTTTCTTCTTTCAACAGACATGGTCTCGGGCATAACAATTATAGTGCGGTAACCGCGAGAAGTGGCAATAGCTGCAAGTCCAATACCCGTATTGCCGGAAGTGGGTTCAATAATGACAGAATCTTTTTTTAAAATGCCGCGCTTTTCAGCATCATCCAGCATTGCTTTTGCAACACGGTCTTTTACCGAGCCGGCGGGATTAAAATATTCCAGTTTTGCCAATAAGTTCGCTTTAAGATTATATTTCTTTTCTATATTTTTAAATCTGATAATGGGGGTATTACCCACAAGCTGATCGATTGAAGTATATATTTTTGACATAATAACCTCCTTTTTTTACAATTATACACTTATTTTTAAACATTGTCAATGATAATATCCAAATAATATGTAAAGACAGCTTGCCGTTTATAGGCAAGCTGTCTTTACATCAACTGTTACAAACACGCCGTCACCACATTCAAGATCGAGTGTGTAGTAGCCATCAACAGCGGTTAGGACAGTAGGGACTCCGCGGTAATACGATACAACTTCTCCTGCTGAATCGTCAAGCTTGAACTTAACAACCGAGGATTTGTTACCGCTAAACTCTGTCATATTCACAACGGTGAATGCATTTGTACCGTCAACGTCTTTTACAAAATAGCCGAAAAGTAATGGGTTATCGCATTGTATATCGCTGAAAACGGTCTTGGTCTTATCGTACTCCGTACCGTCACTCATAAGAAGATACGGAACGGTTTCCGAAGCGTTATGAGTAAACGCACCGAGATTCCTGTACGTAATGTAGACATCAGAAATTGCATTCAACTCTTTGAAAACTTTTTGACAATCGTAGTATGATTGATTTACTTTTCGAGTGGGTATATCGATCATTGAGGGGTAGGCAAGATTTCCGGACGTATAACTCCAAAGCAATATGCCTGTCGCACCGAAAGACAGCATAGAATACGCCTGCCAACGGAATTCCGCTTCGTTGGGTGTTCTTTTGGTGGAAGTCCAAGCATGTGTTTGTATACAGCACCAGAATTCAGCATTGTTTTCACGTGCAACCGTTGCGATTTGATTAATGCTTTCGACGTAATCTCTGTAAGTATGCTTATGTGCATTATCTTTTATACCGTCTAACCAGTTAAGAGGGTAAATATCTGTACAGATGTACGAAGCACCGCTTGTTTCAAACCAGGTCTGGCAGTACTTCCTGTAAAGATCGGGATCCGGGTCGTAATAATCTATCTTATCTGCACCTGCATTGTATTTGAGCTGTGCCGCATTTGCATACATCGGAAGCAGGTTTACAAAAGCCTTTTTGTTGGGAAAACGCTTATTATACTCCTTAATCGCATCACCAATCCACGGCATTTCAAACGTACCGGGTTCATCGATAAAATAGTGACCGCCAAAAGAGGGATGCTCGGCATATTCGGCGATAAGTGTATCGAGGTCAACGGGTGTATATTGCTTGTATACATATCCGTTTTCATCAAGTTTTGTTTTTCCGTTTTCAATTACCGGTGTTCCTGCAAGCGGATAGTCCTGCATCATGATCTCAATGCCGTATTTGTCGCATAAGTCCCATACGATCTCATTGTTAACTCCGCTTCCGCTGCATATAAGGTTAACCCCCAACTCTTTCAAGCGATCGACCTCTTCTTTTTCACTGAAGGCGAAGCCCCACACACCTAATCTTAAACGTTTTTTGGTTATTTCTTCATTTGTAAACTTACTGTCTATAATAGCAGAACCGGTGAGTGATTTTATAAGATTTTTGAATATAACTGATACTTCAGCCCTGGTGAGGATACCGTTAGGGTCGAATTGCGTATCGTTTATACCTTCAATAATACCCCATCTTTGCAGCTTATTCAATGATGCTTCAAAGCCATCCGGGCAGTGTTCATCAATATCAGTAAACTCGGAAGTGTCATTATAAAACAGGTGGTTAAATCCATAAACAGAAGCATAATTAGAAATCGCAGTGACTGTTTCTGCTCGCGTTATAGGTTCCTCAGGCATAAAAGAGTTATTTTCACGTAAACTGATTATATTATTATTCAGAGCCCATACGGCATACGGCGCGTAATACGTTGTGTTGTCAACATCCGGAATGGTCACGTTCGTAAAATCGTTGGTTGTGTTGTCAATGCCATGCATGCGTCCCAGTGCCGCAACAAACATGCCACGCGTGAGAGGCATATCGGGAGCGAATTTATCACACGATGTTCCCAATAGAATATCGCGCCGGGCAACATAATTTATTTGGCTTTCGGCCCAATGGTCGCTGATATCCGAAAAAGTACGTGTATTATTACCAATTGTGTATATACCGGGCTTTTGAGATACGAATCTGGCAAAACCGGCAGAGTTTACATCTGATAAAGCAACAACGGAGTTGCATCCTGAATTGTCGGTATATATAACCAACTGCTCATTTCCTTCTCCGAGCGATGATGCGGAAGAAAGCATATAATTACTTTTGCTGTAGCCTTCGCTCAAAGTTCCGCCGGGAATATAAACACGCTGATAAGCATCTTTGAAAACAGCAGGCTGTGAGTAATCCGGAGTGTCAACTGCAGCATTCAGATATTCCAAAGCTTCTGCCTCGGATCGGAAAAAACCTGCTCTGGAAATATAAATCACGGCATCGCCGTAGCTGGGGTTGAGCAAATCCAAACGAACGGATGTTATATTACCGGTCCATGTATTGGGAAATCGTTTTTTGTTATTGACAATAATGTTCTCCCACTCGCCGTCGGTTTTGTAGTTGAAATTGGAAAAATCGCTGTCGGCAAAATCAAAAATATCAACGTCGTTCTTGAAAAACATACCACCTGTCTTCTTGGTAGAAATATTTTTGACACGTATACCGAAAAACTTGAATTCATCGGCAGAAAAACAGTCTTCTTCGGTGAATTGACTTGTTAAAGTCATATCTGTGGAAGAAGCGATTATTCCGCAAAGGCCATGCTCTCTGAAAAAAGATCCTTGACCTATGTGCCACTTCGAAGATATGTTCGTATCGTTATGAAAATCCCAAACTGGCGTTTCCGCACCGGTGTTAATGTACTCATCAAACGGAAATTTGACATTGCATACCAATTCTTTGTTGAGGAATCCGACAGCATCATCGTAAGAAGTTAAAACGCCTATACGATCCACCACAATCTTAGATTTAAGGTGTTCCTCCAGCGGATTTTTACCGTCAGACATGTGGTCAATAAAATCAAAGCGCAGTTCCTTAATGGTTCCATCCCAATACTCGTGTGCGTCTTCCATATTGATAATGTAATTATGCCATTCACCATCGCCGATAACTTTAAAATTAACTCTTGTATGAGCCATCGAATACTTATCTGTGCTGAAAAGTACGGAACCGAAATCAAACGTTGTATGTGCTCTCATTCTGAAAGCTACATATGGAAACTCCTCGGCTGTAAATTTTTCGCTTTCCGTCAGCATGATACCAAGCATAGGATCAGCGCCCTCGGGAGTAAGAACAACATATCCGTTTTCCGAGTTGTAATCAATTGAAGCGAGGTTATGAATATGGCGTTTAAAATTTTCATAGCTGTCGAAAGTCCACTTCAAACCACCATTCATTTCTTTGCATTCAGATTTTAAAAACTCAGCTTCTTCACTAGTGGAACAAAAAGCAACAGTATCTACCAAAAAAGTCACAGCATTAAACTCACCCTGATGCACGGGGTCGATACGAAATCCGTTGATAATACCGTTCCAAGCGGTCAATTCCGAAAGGTCAACGCACACATCCTGCCACTCTGCGGTGTTATCGATGGAAAAAGATGTATATGTGCCCGAAGTTCCCATTGTAATATCGGATTTGTCAATGAAAAACTGTCCGTTTTGGGCATGGTTCGCGCCATCTGTAATTTTAAATCGATAATAAACATACTTGTATACTGAAGCATTTATACCGTCTGCAAATCTGTGTGAAAAATAAGGGTCAACACCTTTTGTTACAATTTTTAAAGCTTTATTTATTTCATCAAAGGAAAAGTCCAATTCATGTTTTGTGTTTATCCATGATGAAACACTTTCTTCGTCGTCAAATTTTACGTTAAATACTGCGGCGCCGACGATACTGCACAATAGCATAGAAATACAGGTGGAAATTAATACAAGCATTATAATTTTTTTCATATTTTTCCCTCTCAAATCACAGGAATCGCAAAATAATTATATCATATTTCACACCAACAGTCAATATGAAGATATTCACAAAAAGTGTTGCAAATTAATAATTTGCAACACTTTCGAAAATTCAACAGAGTATTATTCCGATTTAATTGCTTCAAGCGCACTTATGCGGGTAGCGCGTCTGGCAGGAAGATAACCGGAAACGAGTCCGACTACGGTTGAGAATACAACCGAGAGAAGTACAAGCCACAACGGAATTATTGATACCGCACTTTCGGTTGCTCCTCCCCACCCCGCCGTGCTTCCTAAAGCAGAGGCGTTCATAAATCTGTTCATCAAAAACGAGGCCAAAAAGCTCAAACCGACTCCGAATATTCCGCCAATTAACCCAATAGCGCTGGATTCTATCAGAAACATTGCTTTTATATTGGATAGCTTACATCCCAAAACCTTCATGACGCCAATTTCCTTCGTGCGCTCATATATGGACATTATCATTGTGTTCGCAATACCAATAGCGGCAACAATCAGTGACATGGCTCCAATCCCGCCAAGAATCATCTGCAGTGTTCCCTGCTGCTTCTGCATACTTTCTCGCATGTCCGAAAGTCCATACGTGGTTATTCCCATTTCATCAAGTTCGTTCTGTATTTTTTCGGCAGATTCAATATCCTTTGCCTTTATCTTTATTGTTTCATATTCATCCGCTTTTATATCTCTGTTATTGTTAGCTTTGGCATTCTCCAGAACAATCTTTTTTACAGTTTCAATATCGGCAAAAATGCAGTATTGCGTCATCCAATCATTATCCATCGGCTTAAGTATACCAACATTGTCGATACGGTATTTCTTAAAATTGAACGGTCTGTCCTGATTCCAAGTATATCCGGAAAGCTGAATATTTGCAGTTGTTATATCAACTTTAGGTGGTTTTGGAGTTCCGTCGCTGTTGTAAAATTCTTTATAATAATCACGAATTGGCTTGTCCGGATTGCGAAATTGGAAATATGTATCTGTTCCGAAAAGAAGAAACGACTCACCTTTTTCAGGGAATGTGCCATATTCAAGCTCATATCCAAATTTTTCAAGCGCTTCGGGATCAACACCGTATATCTGCTGTCCCTGCAATTCATACAGCCTGTTCGCGACTATGCGGTTTTCATACAAACTAATGTAGGGCGAAACCGCTATAACACCATCTAATTTTTTAATCTTTTCCACCAAATCATCGTTAAGAACATTGCGGCGATCCTGATAATTCCCGTCATCATCTATAACATAAGAATATGTGTTGAGTTCAATAACAGTAAGGTCACCCATTTCAGCTATTGTATCATCAAGACTTTTGTCCATACCTATTCCGAGACTTATCATTACAATAATGGCAGCCGCGCCCACAATAACACCTATTACAGTCAGGAGAGTTCTCATCTTTCTGCGGAAAAGATTGTGAAGCGACATGAAAATGATATCCTTAATCTTCATCTTCCAACTCTCTCATCTTTGCATTTTTACGAATTTTTACAACAACAATTACACAAACGACTACAAGCACCACGCCAAGTGCTCCGACAACATACCATATCCACCACGGCAGACCTTCGCTCTGTTCGGCAGGTAACTCTCCCTCAGGGAGCTCATCGTCCGGATACATGGGAAACATTCCTGCGTTCATATCCATGCTGTACGCATTGAAGGAAATAGCTTTTTCTTCGGTGGTGACAACACCGTCGGCGTCCTCATATTGAAAGGTGACAGTTCCTTCCTGCATGCCTTCCATAGTAGGTGTAAGATAAACAGTATTTGAATATCCTTTTCCTGCTTCAATATTGCCTGCGAATATTTCATGTTCAGTACTGTAGAAATTACCCTGTATTTTGATGAGCACATTATAAACAGTGCTCTTACCAAGGTTAGCGCAGTTAAGCGTGAGAATCGCATCCTCGTTCATTGATATATCATTAAAGACAGGCAAGTCGCTTATGTTGAAACGCATTTCCTGACGTACCGGTATGGTGAGAGTTTCAATGGAAGTTTTTTCAATTCCGTTTTCGTTTTTGTAGGAAATATTTATTATCAATCCGTACGACTGAGGCTGTATATCAGATTTGGTTTGTATATCGAGGTTCCAATCCGCACTTTGCCCCGGTGCAAGGCCTTGAACAAAATATGTATTTGAGCTTGCCGCGGGTGTAAATACTCCATCTTCATCTGAAGCAAGTGTGATTTTCAAATCTTTTACACTACCGGAAAGACTTGTATTCAAAAACTTAAGCTTCAGCGGGAAAGTAGAACCGCCAAGAACATATTCCGAACCATAGTCGTATTCATCAATAATTACAACCGGGATATCATCTTTGTCCGTCGTTTTATTTTTGATTGACAAGCCTGTGTACTGCCCTATCTTCTCGGTACCCGCAGAGCTGACAGATATTTCTATATTCGCAAAGCCGTCTGTGGCAGCGTCAGTAGCAAACAAAGTAACTTGCTTTTTGACAGCCTCTCCGGCTTTCATGTCACCTATGTAAAACCTGGAAATGGTGCGATTGACAATTCCTGCCGGAAGGTCAACATTGACACCCACATTTTTATCATCAGCATTCAGACAAGTCAAAGTAAACTCAAGATTAAATTCCTTAGAGTCGGAAACATCAATTTCAGATGGCAGTTTAATATCTGAAATGCTGTAATACGGTTTGGAATCGGAAGTTCCCGAAACATAAGTGCCGATGTATTGGGAAACTTCGCTCTTATCCTGTGCCGAAACTGATATCTTTATATTTTTATAACCGTCGGAGGTAGTGTCTGCACACTTCAATTTTATCTCATTTGCGTATATACTGCCATTCGCTGCAGCGTCATACCAAAAAATACAAGGAGTGGTGTTGATAATACCGTCGGGAAGAACTGCTTCGATTTTCAGCCCTTCCGCATATGCATTAACAGAAACATTGAATTTCAAAATAAATTCTTTATCAGGTGTAACGTTATTGTCAATGACTATGTCTGAAATCGTATACGGAATCGCCGAATCAGCATCCCGCATAACATAAAAGCCATTGTATTGGGTGGCACTGATTTCTCCGGTTTCATGCGCTGAAATATCGTATTGCGCCTTTGCGTTGAACTGCAAGTCATAAAAGTCACCCTTTGCTTTTTCAGAAACACTGAATGTATACACCTTGGTTACGCTTTCACCGGAAGAAAGTCTCTGAATAAGCTGAGAGGTGGCAGTTTTGTTGACAAATGTTTCCGAAGAAATATCGGAAATAATTTCTGTTCTGATGTATCGCAGTTCGCAATCACCTTCGTTTCTATATGTAACAGAAACATCAAACTGTTCACCGGGCTTCACACTTTCCGGAAGAACAATATCGGTTATTTCAAGAATCGGATTATAGTAGTAATTATCGTCCGAAACATTTACCACGGAACTGAATGTAAACTCCTGTATTGCAGTTGAATTATCTTTGCCAAATACAGTTATTTTAAAGTTTATGGGTTGCGCGCCACTCTCGGCTTTATCGGAGACACGTATATTGAATTTGAATTTAGACAAAGCGTCTTGTGCAAACGAACCACCTTTTATTGAAGTGTCGTTTACAACATTCAAACCCGAAGGGGTAATAATTTCAACGGTTGCCTTATTAATGTGCATTCCGGATGTATTTTTAAGCTCTATTTCCGCAACAAAATTGTTGTCCTTTTCCGCTTTTTCGGGGATAACGAAATCACTAACTGTAAGATATTCCAAATTGGAGGCGGCAAAGTTCGGGTTTTCGATTTTAATATAAAAAGTGAAACTTTTGTTGTAATTACCGCCAAACATATCGCTGTATGAAACATCAATATTTATCGGATAAACACCCGGTACTGTATTAATGGGCACAAAAATATTATAAAGAATTTTTGCCGGAATCTGATAATAAACCTGTATGGTTTTGGAATAAGGAGACATGCTTTCAAGTTCAAAAGGCACCTCAGCTTCATTATGTGTAAGATGTGCAACCACATCAAAAGCTGTATAAATCGAGGATGTTTTTACCGGTATTTCCAGTACTGCGCTTTCACCGGCTTTAAAAACAGGAACATCGGCATCCGCAATGATGCCCAATCCCGGGTCACTTGCCATCTGTGGAGCATGCGTGATATTACCTACCTGGTCAACCGCAAATGCCGAAGCGGTAAGCACAACCAACAAAAAAATTACTGATATTATTGATTTTCTAAACTGTCTTTTCATCGTTAATTACCTCACTGTTTAACTTTGAATCGCTGATTTTACGTTTTTCGCTGTCAAATATATCCTGTATATATTTCACAATTTCGTCACGCGCGCAGAAGCTGTTTTTTTCGATTTTAAGGTCTCTAGTTATTTTCCCGTCGAATAAAAAAAGAACTCTGTCAGCGTAAGATGCAATGTCGCGGTCGTGTGTAACAATTATGAGTGTCTGGTTAGCGGTGCCAGCAACCTCGAGCATAATCTGCATAATTTCGTCGGTTGTTTTGGAATCAAGATTTCCCGTGGGTTCATCCGCAAAAACAACAGCGGGCTGTGAGACAAACGCTCGTGCAATACCCACCCTCTGCTGTTGACCGCCACTCATTTGAGAAGGTTTGTGCCGCATATGTGTGGAAAGACCGACTGTTTTAAGTATTTTTTCGGCCGCCTTTGTACGCTTTGATTTTCCAATGCCCTTAAACATTAGCGGCATGGCGACATTTTCTTCCGCGGTAAGTGAATTTATGAGGTTATATGACTGAAACACAAAGCCAAGATATTTTTGACGAAAAAGAGCAAGCTTTCGCTCACTCATTTCGGATATTGGCGAGTTTTTTATATATACACAGCCCTTTGTCGGCTTTTCAAGTCCGGCAAGCATGTTAAGAAGTGTCGATTTTCCGGAGCCCGATGTACCGAGAATACAGCATATCTCACCCGGAAATATTTCCAGGTTAATTCCATCCAGTGCCACAACTCTTTGTGTACCAAGCCTATATACCTTTCTTAAGTTTTCAATCTTAATAATTGGTTCCAATCCGGCATTACCTCCTTGGTTGTTACTGCTTAAATAGACAGTTCAGCAATGGATTTGTTCCGTGTAAATAAAAAATCGCAAATATTTTATTTTAAATAGTCGGGTAAAAATTCAGCAGATACGGTTGATTTTATTTTGCTTGTGTAATAGTTAAAGTCCGGCTCAAATTGCGAGCATCTCGCTGTCTTATAAAGCTCTGCGGTGTAATCTTTCAGGTAATACAGCTTAAATTTTCTCCAGGAATAGTTATAGTGCGTAACCGTGGGAGTAAACAAAACGTTTGATATGTATGTTTCGGCACTATCAAGCTTCTCTACATCAAACGTAAGCATACCTGCCAGCATATTTCTTGCGTATTCCTGACCTGACATAAAATTGCCAAGCGAAAATGCTACCAACGTTTTTTTACCATCAGGTCTTTCATACCATTCTATTGGCTGAATGGTATGAGAATGATGTCCCAGAATTACATCAACACAATTATCCGCCATAAGACGTGCCAGCTGGCGTTGTCGTGAATTAGGCGAGAAGGCGTTTTCATCACCCCAGTGTATTGACACGAAAACAAGATCTGCTTTTTGTTTCGCAATACCGATTTGTCTTTTGATGTCATTTTCATCAATAAGCGGAACTACCATTTGGCTTGAGGAAGGCAGTGTCATTCCGTTAGTACCGTAGGTGTATGCGAGAAGTGCGATTGAGATCCCATTTTTCTCTACCACGCGCACATTGTCATAATCATCCTTGTCGGTGTAACCGCCGATAAGCGTAACAGGTTTTTCACTCCAGTATTCAATGTGGTTTTTATACCCCTTTTCGTACTTATCCAGCATGTGATTATTTGCAATGGAGATAATATCAAATCCCAGCGAAAGAAGAATGTCGCCCATCTCGTTGGGTGTGTTGAACATCGGATATCCTGACGGTGAAAATTCATTCCCCGCCAAAGGAGACTCTTGATTGATAAAACTTAAATCGGCATTTCGTATAGGCTCTGCGACATTTTCATACATATGTTCAAACAGATATCCGTTACCGCCTGCTTCATCACTGGCATCTGCGTAAATCGAACTGTGGATAAGATTATCACCTACAGCCAGAAAGGAAATCTTACTGACTTCGTATTCAAAACGGCTTCCGTTGTCAGAAACGGAAGGTTCTAAACCGAAACCGTATACAGGGTCATTAACCGAGCCGTGAGGTGCGGGGATACCGTGCAGTGCCTCATAACCGCTCATATCAACAAATGGTATAACATCGACCAAATCTTCGTTTACCGCTGCCAATGGCTCACCATCTTCTATTAATGATGCGCTTTCACCAACATGAACCTGCTCGGACGGACGCATTGAAAGTAATATACAAACAGAGGTTATTAAAATAGCAATCAGCAACACAACCAGCGGTAAAATCAAATATATTTTTTTCATTTCAGAATACAAACGGGACCGCAAAGACCCGACTTTGCTCCTTCTTTGTCAAACTTGTTGGCGGCCGGATTAGTAACACATATTTCAAGTATGTTTTTACCTTCAGCCGCAAATTCACTGATATTAAATACATACGGATTCCACATCTTCACTCCGACATCCTTGCCATTTAGCTTGACATTGCAAACCTCATATACTTCGCCCAAGTCGAGCCATGTGTTATCAATATTTTCCAAAGTGAAAGCAGCAGTGTAAACCGTCTTGCCAAAGAATCCCGGTTTGCGTTTTGAAAAATCACCCAATGGTTCACCGCGGAAGTTATCGGTTATATCTGTTTTAACGGTAAACCGGTGTTTTCTGTGTTCATAAACCGGGTATACCGCATCACCCGCCTGCTTTTCAATAAGCATGGCAGACTGACGCATATCAAGACAAACCTTTCCGTTAAAATCGTAAATCTTATTTTCAAACGGAAAATAAATAAATGAATTTGAAAAATCAACGCTGAATTCCGCAGAAGCCTCTCCTTCGTTAAACAGAAGAATAATATTTCTGCCATCTTTAATTATTCTTTCAGCGCGAACGCTTGCATTAGCAGGCTGTATCAACTTTTCATCAAGCTTATCTACTGTATTTTCGTCAAAATATATGACTTCAAAGCCCTTTTCTTCGAGTTGTCTGATTTTATCTACGGTCTGTGCCTTGAAAACCGAAATATCTTCAATGATAAGACGCGAATAACACTGTTGCTGTATGCAGAGTTTACCGTCCGTCAAGTCAAGTCCGCAAAGAATATTCTCTTCAAGATAATTAAATTCGATCTGTTTTTCATAAAACTTATTTATTTTTTCATGCGGAAGATGATTCCCTGTGCAAAGGACAGCATTCGATGTCTGGTTTACACTTTCAGAAAGAACATATGAATATCTCTTTATGTAATCCGAAAAAAGATTATAGTATTCCCACCACGAGCTGTTTGGACCGACATCCGGCGGCCTTTCTCCGCTTCTCTTACCATCTGTTGAATAGAAAAAAGCATGCACCATAAGCATATTAACACCACGGGCGAAAAGCCAGTCGAAATACCACTTCATGTCGGAACAAGGTAAATCCCACTTATTTGGTGTGACTGAGCAACACCCGAGAACTTCATTGAGATTTCTCTTGAGACCAAGATGGCGCGCGGCATCTGAAGAACATTTGCCCATAGTGCTATGTTCACCTTTAATCGGGTTTTCGGGAGAAACATAGCGCCAGACTACATCCTGACCCGGGATGCCGAAATCCTTAAGTGCCTCTATATCTTCGCTGGCATGCGGGTGACCGCACAAAACTATACCGTGTTTAACACACCAATCCGAAAGCTGACCGAAAAAGCTTTCGGAAAGACGCTTGTTAATAATTGAATTGTACTTCTTATGCACTTCGGCATATTCGGGATTGTCTTTGTTAAACAATATTGGCAATTCTTCAGTATTGCCGTCGTTTTCAAGATAATAATCAATGAAATTTTTCCCCCAAGGCAGAAGACCTTTTTTTGAACTACGCCCGAGTATGGAAGGCTCATCTGTGAAAAATGAAATAATGGTATTACCGAAGTATTCAGGCATTGCGGAATAGTACTTATCGTGTGTATGCCGTATAAAGCAAGCAACCGCTTCCGGGTTAAGCAAGTCGGAGGATTTGGGAGCGAACGGCTCATTGTCATCCTCGCCTTCGTGTATACCGCGGGCTGTACCGCCGGAATATGTTTCAAAAAGAACATAGTCGGAGGATGTTTCACTAAGTTTCAAGTCGCTGTCAAAATATGCGATAATCACATCGGTGTCTTCGGGTGTATATTCAGTTATGAGCTTAAATCCAAGTCCGCGCGCGGAAAAATCTTTATTTTCTCTAACAACAGCACCGTGAGCCGAACCGGAAGGATACATTGCTTCATCGTAAAGCACAACCTTCATTTTGCGTTTTGCGCAACATTCGGTTGCAAATTTGCAAAGTTCAAGATATCTTTCTGACATATATTCCAATGTCTTTGGCATGTAACAGCGCGGATGGAGCATGACTCCGCTTATACCTTTTTGAGAAAAATCCTCTATCTGACGTTCAAGCTCTTCTTCCTTCAGGTCATCATTCAAAAACCAAAGCGGGATAGTCCCGTAAGGAATACATATTCCGTTTTGAAAAGTGCCCTCGGGCAGCAAATCAGTATTCAAAAGTTGTTCAAGCTTCATACGAATTTATACCTCGTTTTTTCTCAATTTTGCATATTTTCCGAGTAATTTTTTAGTTCCCTGATTATCAAATTCAATTTCATACAGCATGTCACCACCAACAGATTTGGCACTGATTACGGTACCTTTTCCGAACACGCGGTGGACAATACGGTCACCTTCGCCGAAAGTTTCACATTCTTCATTTTTGGGAATTTTAGGTGCAGAAGTCGGTTTGAGAAAATCTTTATTGACATTTCTGTGGGTAAATTCAAAATCCGAATGCGCATTAACCGTACGCGAATTAACAGTTGAGGTTACATAAAATTTTTCCGGAATTTCGGAAACAAAACGTGAAATCTGATTGCAGTTTGTTCGTCCGTACAACAGACGTGAAGCGGCACAAGTCATATACAGTTTCTTTTTTGCACGTGTTATTGCAACATATGCAAGCCTGCGTTCCTCCTCCAGATCATCATTTTCATTGGCGCTGAGTGAAGACGGAAAAATATTTTCCTCCATCCCGACGAGGAAAACAACAGGAAATTCAAGTCCTTTTGCACTATGTATTGTCATAAGAACAGTAGCATTTGAAGATGTGTCGTAATTATCCAAATCGCTGATAAGCGCTACTTCCTCGAGAAAGCCCGCCAGTGATGGGGCGTCAGAGGATTCCTGGTACTTAATTGCGCTTGAAATCAACTCATTAATGTTATCTATCTTATCCTGCTGATCTTCCAGACTATCTTCCAGCATACGGATATATCCGCTTTCCACCGCAACGCTTTTTATAAGCTCTGAAACAGAAATCTCATGCTTCATGTAGGTATACTTCTCGATAAAACGTGCAAATTCTATTAGACCTTTGTTTTTTAGCTGAAGTTCAACCGGCGGATTCTTTATCAAATCCAGGATGCAACGTCCGGTGCTCTGAGAAAAAGAGTTGAGATTATCTACAGTGGTCTTTCCGATGCCTCGTTTGGGAACATTTATAATGCGTGTCAAACGCAAATTGTCATTGTTGTTATTTATGACAGCAAGATACGCCACGATATCCTTGATTTCTTTACGATCGAAGAACCGCGTACCCGACAACAGGCGGTGCGGTATTCCGCTTTTTGAAAATGTTGTTTCGAGTGTCATGGATTGGGCGTTGGTACGGTACAGTACTGCAATATCGCTGAATTTGCAGTTTCCGCGCATAACAAGTTCCTGTATCTTTTCAACAACATATGAAGCCTCCGCTTCCTGATTCGGAAGTTGCTCTACCGTTATCTTGTCACCTTCGGAATGTTGCGTCCACAGTTCTTTACCCTTGCGTACGGAATTATGCTTGATAACTGCATTTGCGGCAGAAAGAATTGTACCGGTGGAACGATAGTTCTGCTCAAGATAAACGGTTTTCGCATCAGTATATTCCTTGTCAAAATTCAGAATGTTTTTGACGGTTGCACCTCTGAATTTGTATATGCTCTGGTCATCATCGCCAACTACCATTACATTACGGTATTTTGAAGCCAAAAGTTTCATAAGCATATACTGGGTTCTGTTGGTATCCTGATACTCATCAACAAAAACATATTTGAACTTTCCGCTGTAATATTCCTTTATGTCCTCGTTTTCACTGAGCAGACGAACACAAAGATTAATAATATCATCAAAATCAACAGCGTTAGCATCTGTCAATCTTTTTTGATAAAGATTGTAAACGTCCGCAAGCTCACCATCACCCGTGAAATAGTTTTCCGCATTTATATAACTGTTTTTTGCACGTGAAATCACGCTTGTTACGTACTTTGGTGTGTATCTGTCAGCATTAAGCTCCAGTTTTTCAATACATTCACCGGCAAGCTTGCGGCAATCGTCAGTATCGTAAATTGTAAAATCCGATGTATAGCCCAATCGGTCTATGTATTTGCGAAGTATACGCACACAGATTGAGTGAAACGTACCTGCCCATATATCCTTTGCACTTTCACCCAAAACCTTTTCAAGTCGTTCTTTGATTTCGCCCGCCGCTTTATTGGTAAAGGTGAACGCAAGTATCGAGTACGGCGATGCATTGTCATACGCAAAGCCACCGAGAAGTGCTTCAAGAGTAGCATTATCCAATCCCTGCCTGCTGTACATTTCAAGCGCAGTAAGTTCGGCGGAACTTATGTTTGTCGGGACATCATCGGTGTAAACCGCATCACCGAATTTTATTATGTGAGATATTCTTTTTACAAGCACGGTTGTTTTACCACTACCCGCACCCGCAAGTACCAGTAACGGTCCTTTTACGGAGTAAACAGCTTCGCGCTGCATGTCATTGAGACCGGAATAGTAACTGTCAAAAAGCTTTCGCTTTACGTTTTTAAACCTTATAATTTCGCTTTCTTTAAGCATAATTTCTCCATATTGTCTGAATGATAATTTACAATACAATTAGTTTATCACATTTAAATGCTTTAGTCAACACATATATGAAACATTTAAACGTTTTGACAAAAAAGAATTGCACCGAGTGGTGCAATTCAGATTCATTATACTGTAAGCATCTGCAATGCTTTTTTGATATGCGGATAAAGCGCGTCATCCCGTTTTACGCCGCTGTACTTTTCGATTGCGCTTTCGATTCCTGCGTTAGCAATATATTCCTGTATTTCAACTGCAGACTTATCGTCAATTGAAGAGAAAAGGTAACCTGCGGCAATACCGATAGATATATTTACGGGATCAACACCATTTTCAAGGCAGAACAGAGCAGCACCGCAAAGGCGATCGGACGGTGAAAGCTTTCTGATCGGATCTGCGCCGACACGTGCAACAGTATCACCAAGAAGCCTGTTTTTGTAACGATTAATAAGGTCGTCACCATGAGCCTTGAGTTCGTCAATATCAGCCTTGTAGTGACGTGATAATGCTTTTTCGGCTTCATCAAGCGCTTTCAGGGCAAATCCGGCGATTTCCTCATCCTCAACGGCCTGCCAAATGTATTTGTAGCCTTTCAGGAAGCCCATATAGGCAACCAGCGCATGACTCATATTATGCATAAAAAGCTTTCTGTTGATGTAATAAGAGAACGGCTCATATGCAATTATATTTTTGATTTCCGGGAGCTCACCTCGTGCGCCACTCTTATCAGTATAAATCTTATTATAGTCTTCTACGCAAACAATAAGGGGGTTTTCTTCCAGAAGCTCCTTGGGAGGTGCTGGAACCATGCATCCGATAGAACTCTGGCAAAAACCGATATACTTATCGCAAAAAGCATATTCATCTTCGCTGAGCAGGCCCTTAAGCAACTCTCTCATGTATATATGCGAATCAATTTTGTTTTCACAGAGTACAAAATTGAGGTATTCGGTGTTGTTTGCCTGAAAACGATGGCGAATTACATTTGCGATTGTTTTTGCAATGATGGGGAGCACATTAACACCGATAGCAGTGGCACAAATATCCGCTTCGTCTACGGCTTTTATTATGGCTTCCATATCGCGACCGTCTACTGCTGAAACATTTGTCACCTGACGTTTGTCATATTCGGAGCCGTTTGTAACATAAAGAGGATATGAATGGGAAGAATTGAGGTTTTTGATAAGATCCTGGTTTACATCAACAAACACAGTTTCAAACTCGGCTTCACAAAAAATACGTCCCACAAGTCCTCGTCCGATGTTTCCACCGCCGAAAACAACAACTTTTTTCATTGTTTCATTCTCCTAGCAATAAAATAATTCGGCATTTTTACGTGCCGTATTCATACATACTCGGATATTATATCACAGTTTTAAAAAAAAATCAATAGCTTAAAACACCTCTTGCATTTTTTTTCGAAATGGTGTATAATATTCTGAAAGATGTATAAAAAACATTTCGGAGGTCGCCTGATGGCAAAGAAAGCAGAGTACAGCGAACAGAATATCACTTCATTAAAGGGTGCGGACCGTGTCAGAAAACGCCCTGCTGTTATTTTCGGTTCCGACGGTCTTGAGGGTTGCGAGCATTCGTTCTTTGAAATTTTGTCAAACTCAATTGACGAAGCGCGTGAGGGCTTCGGCAATGTCATCAATGTCACGGTTTACAAGGACAAAACCGTCGAGGTCGAGGATTTCGGCCGTGGTATTCCTTTGGACTGGAACGAAAAAGAACAGCGCTATAACTGGGATCTGGTATTTTGTGAATTATACGCAGGCGGAAAATACGAAAATAATGACGGTGGCGCCTACGAATGGTCACTTGGACTTAACGGTCTGGGTGCGTGCGCAACTCAGTACAGTTCCGAATTTATGGACGTTACGGCATACGTAACCGGATATAAGTACGAAATGCATTTCAAAAAAGGTGAACCGGTCGGAGAACTCCAAAAAGAAGAATACAACAAGCGCCGTACCGGCACAATCATACGCTGGAAACCTGATGTTGAGGTTTTCACCGATACCAACATGCCTCTTGACTTTTTCACAAGTATACTCAAACAGCAAGCAATTGTTAATGCAGGACTTACAATAAATCTGGCATTTGAAAATTATGATTCCGGCTTTGAAAAATACTCTTACACCTACAACGGCGGTATTCTGGAGCACGTAAATGAGCTTTCGGGTGCCGACAAGCTGATACACGAAAATCAGCCTGAAGAAGCACCTGATAACGATGATTCGGAAGAAAGCAGCGGCAGCATAGTAACCACCAAACCCGTTATATGGCAAGGGGAAGCTATTGGACGTGATCGTGCGGATTTACCTGAGTATAAATTAAAAATGCAGGCAGCACTCTGTTTTTCAAATGTTTCTTCAAGAATTGAATACTACCACAATTCCAGCTTTCTTGAGCACGGCGGATCCCCCGACAAAGCTGTACGCAGTGCTTTTTTGAAGGCATGCGACACCTATCTGCGCAACAACGGAAAATATGGTAAAACAGAAGCAAAAATAAGCTTCCAAGATATAGAGGATTGCCTTATTCTGGTCGTCAGTTCGTTTTCCACATCCACTTCATATGAGAACCAGACAAAGAAAGCTATAACAAATACATTTATAACCGAGGCAATGACGGCGTTCTTCCTTGAAAAACTCGAGGTATATTTTGCCGAGAACAAGTCAGAAGCTGAAAAAATAGCCGCACAGATACTTATCAATAAAAGAAGCCGTGAAAGCGCTGAAAGCGCGCGTACAAATATCAAAAAAAAGCTCACGGCGGCCACCGATATAACCAGCCGTGTTGAAAAGTTTGCAAATTGCAGAACCAAAGATGCAACCAGGCGCGAGTTGTTTATAGTAGAGGGCGATTCGGCTCTCACGTCGTGCAAGCTTGGCAGAGACGCGGAATTTCAGGCGATAATTCCTGTAAGAGGTAAAACGCTTAACTGCCTTAAGGCTTCGTACGACCGCATATTCAAAAGTGATATTATAATCGATTTGCTCAAAGTTATCGGTTGTGGTGTTGAAATCAAAACCAAGAGCAAGGATATGGTAGATTTTAACCTCGACAACCTTAAGTGGAGTAAAATAATTCTTTGCACCGATGCGGATGAAGACGGATTCCAAATCAGAACACTTATTCTCACACTTTTCTATCGCTTGCTTCCGACTCTTATAAAAGAGGGTAAAATTTTTATAGCACTCTCCCCTCTTTACGAAATCAGAGCCAAGGATAAAATCCTTTTTGCTTACGACGAAAAAGAGAAAGCACAGATCATTTCTTCGCTGGGGAATACCAATTACAGCATTCAGCGCTCCAAAGGTCTTGGTGAAAACGAGCCGGACATGATGTGGCAAACCACCATGAACCCCGAAACAAGGCGTCTTATACGTGTTACCCCCACCGATAAAATAAGCACTGAAATAATGTTTGACACGCTTCTCGGTGATAATATAACAGCGCGTAAGCGATTTATTGCTGAAAACGGTTACAGATATATTGACCTGGCAGATTTATAATATTACGATAACGGAGAATACACATGGCTAAAAAATCAAAAAATGCAAAGCCTGAAAAAGAAATAATTCACGCTGCCGCGGTTGACCAGCTTATAACCGATACACTTGAAGTCAACTACATGCCTTATGCAATGAGTGTCATAATTTCACGTGCCATTCCTGAAATTGACGGTTTCAAGCCTTCGCACAGAAAATTGCTGTATACAATGCATAAAATGGGGCTACTCAACGGTAAGCTCACAAAATCCGCAAACGTCGTGGGACAAACCATGAAGCTAAACCCTCACGGTGACGCTGCCATTTACGAAACAATGGTTCGTCTTACGCGCGGCAACGAGGCTCTTCTTCATCCTTTTGTTGAATCCAAAGGTAGTTTTGGCAAGCAGTATTCCAAGATGGCATATGCAGCTTCGCGTTATACGGAAGTTAAGCTTGATCCGATTTGTTCCGAGATTTTCAACGGAATTGACAAAGATTCCGTTGATATGATAGACAACTACGACAGTACTATGAAAGAGCCCTCACTACTGCCTACTTCCTTTCCTAATGTACTTGTTTCCCCAAACACCGGTATTGCGGTAGGTATGGCAAGCTCTATTTGTTCTTTCAACCTGGCGGAAATATGTGACACCGCCATAATGCTCATTAAAGACCCGGCGGGTGATTTCAGAGAGGTTTTAAAAGCCCCTGATTTTTCTACCGGAGCTCAGCTTCTTGTTTCCAAATCAAAGCTTGAGGAAATTTATGAAACAGGGCGCGGAAATATACGTCTGCGTTCTAAATACACTTACCAGAAAGACGACAACTGCATAGAAGTCACTGAAATCCCTTATTCCACCACCAGCGATGCAATAATGGATAAGATTGAGGAATTGGTAAAGGCAGGCAAGCTGAAAGAGGTCACAGATGCCCGTGATGAAACCGATATAAATGGTTTAAAAATCGCAATAGACATAAAAAGGAACGCAGATCCCGATAAAGTTATGGCAAAGCTCTTTAAGCTTACTCCTCTTGAAGACGATTTTTCCTGCAACTTCAATATTTTAATTTGCGGTCATCCTAAAGTTATGGGCATACGCGAAATAATCAGCGAGTGGCATGCCTGGAGAGCAGAATGCGTCAAACGTGAGGTTTATTACGATCTTGAACAGAAAACATCCAAACTTCATTTACTCAGAGGTCTTGAAAAGATACTACTGGATATTGACAAGGCGATCAGCATCATAAGACACACCGAGAATGACCGCGATGTTATACCTAACCTTTGTAATGGATTTGATATTGATATTATTCAAGCCGAATTTATAGCGGATATCAAACTCAGAAGCCTAAACAAAGAATATATACTTAATAAAACCGCAGAAATCGAAAAGCTTGAAAAAGAAATCGAAGATCTGGAGGACACGCTGAAAAGCAGTAAGCGAATTGATAATATAATCATAAAGCAGCTTTCCAACGTTAAAAACAAGTTCGGTATCCCGAGAAAAACCGAAATAGTTTACGAAGATACCGTAACGTACGAACCCGAAAGCGAAAAAATCGAGGATTACCCGGTATTTGCCGTTATGACCAAGGATGGCTACTTCAAAAAGATAACTATGCAATCCATCCGTGGAAACGATGAACAAAAATTGAAAGATGGAGACGAAATTGTATACTCGGGTGAAATACTGAATTCATCTGAATTACTGTTCTTCACTTCCGATTTCAATTTATACAAAGCAAAAATGTCTGACTTTGAGCCGGTAAAATCTGCGGCTTTGGGCGAATATATCCCGTCAAAGCTTATGTTCGACAAAGATGAAAAAGTTGTTGGATTTTTGCCGGAAACGGATTTTAAAGGCCGTATATTGTTCGCTTATGCAAACGGAAAGGCTGTTATTGTTCCTGCAGATTCGTATCAGACAAAGCTCAACAGAAAAAAACTTCTTGCTGCAATTGCCGGTGAATCACCACTTGTCAAACTTTTGAAGCTTAACGAAAATGAGGAACGCGATATACTTTTGCGCAGTCACAGCAACCGCATAATGCTGATTAAAAGTTCTCTCATACCTCAAAAACAAAAGCGCAATTCGGCAGGCGTTCAAGTATTTAAATTGCGTGCGGGTGATTTTGTGGAATCGGTAATGTTTGCTGAAGATTCTTCAGACACAAAAATTTCCAAATACCGCAAAACTTCTGTCCCCTCTCCCGGATTTATTTACAATCCGATAGATATTAACGAAAATCAAATTAAAATGTGATTTTGAATTGAAAGGAGCAGTAATGCAAAAAACGAATTTATCCATTATAGTAATTATCCTGTTATTTGTCGCTACTATCGCGTGCTCGCTTCTTTCCGGTGTTTTTATACTTCCCGCAATCATAAGCTTTTCAGCGCTTTGCGTAGGGTTTCCTTCATATTTTTTGCCCATTGCGCCGATCATAAGCATTGTCGCGACGTTTTTCATTAATCGCAGTGGCGATACCGAAGTTTTAATCTTCACTTGCGCCACATCAATTTTTTATGTTCTTCCGTCTGTGCTTATTGCATGGGGATATTTTAAAAAACAAACCAAGGCAATGATCGTCATCAACGGTGCAATCGGCATATTTCTGTACACATGCATTCTTGCACTCATCGGGATATTGCTTACTCAGGGCGCCTTTACGCCTCAAATTCTGAACTCTGTGATTGATGCGCAATTACCGGCTTTTACGGAATATATGACAGCTCAGCTTTCGTTAATGCAGGCGGGTGATTTTTCCGTAGACCACGAGCTTATCGAAGAAGTTTTCTTCCTTTCCAAGCCTCTCCTTCCCGCCGCCATGGCTACCGTTGCTGTAATTGCGTCATATATAGCAATTTGCGTTCTGAATCTGATACTGAAAAAGACAAAGATAATTGAGAACAGTACTTACCGTGTGGTTTTACACTGGGGGCTGGGAATATTCTTTATACTTTGCACATTTTTCGGAACATTTGGCAGTTTGAAATCCTATTTATCAATACTGATAGCATCATTTACAATGGTTTTGACTCCGCTCTTTTTTGTAATAGGTTCAGGCGTTGTATTTGATTCATTGAGCAGATTTTTCAAAAACAGATCCGGTTTGTTTTTACTGATTGTTTTTATCATCATATTTTTCGTTATCGGCACTGTTATTTCAAATTTGTTTTATTTGATTGGCGCTTATTATTGCATAGTCAACGGAATTAAAAACCGAAAAATCAATCGTTTTAAAGGGGGAAAACAATGAAATTTCCAAAAAGGAACAGTAGTTCGCCAAGATTCATTGTCAGCCGTATTCCCACGCGTATAATAATATTATTGATAGGCTTAATAGTATTACTTTCGTTTGCCGTAATATGCAGTGCATATGATTTGAGGCTCCTGTTTGTCGGAGCTTTGTTCGCCGCGTTTTATGTCGCTGTTTCGGCGCTGTATTTCGTATTTTACCGGAAACGTAATCTTTCGGATGATAAAGAAAGTCTGGTTTTCGGCAATATAACACTTGATTTCTTCACCAACTATGTTTCCCCGGTTGTGATATTTGATGACGGTGACTGCATAGTCTGGTATAATAAGGCGTTTTCGGCAATATTCGGTTCAAGCACTCCCCTTTACGGAAAAAGCATATCAGATATTACCGAAGGAGCGGTTTCCATAGTCAAAATAAAGCAGTGCAACTACTCCACCACCGAAGAAAGAATATTAAATACGTATTACGATGTTGTTCCAAATACAATAAAAAACGGCAATAAGATTTTTTGCGTTGCAGTTTGCATTGACAAAACAGATCACATATTATTATCCGAGGAATTTAAAATGCGTGATCCGGTGATTGTATATATCACTGTTGACAATGCTTCCGAAGTTGCAAAATTTTCGCAAACACAGCATTTATCCGTTACCGCTCAGGTAGCCGTAACGCTAAAGGAATGGTCTGATTCCTTAGGCGGTATTTTAAAAGAGTATGAACGTGATAAATACATTATGATAATTCAGGCACGCAGTTTACCCGAAATCATCGAAAAGAAGTTTGATATTCTCGATAAAATCCGTGAGCTTTCCGGAATACAAAACAGTGTACCGATTACTGTTTCCATAGGCGCCTCACGTGTTGGTGTTACATTCCCCGAGAAAGAACAATCCGCAAGAGCTGCTGTAGACCTCGCCCTGCAAAGAGGCGGCGATCAAGCGGTTCTTAAATCTGATAACTCAATTGAGATTTTCGGTGGAAGAACAAAGACAGTCCAGAAACGTACAAAAATACGCTCCAGAATTGTAGCTAATGAGCTATCAGGTCTTATGCGCAACGCATCGAATGTTATTATAATGGGGCATCGTTTTGCCGATCACGATTCAATCGGTGCTTGCGTGGGAATTTTCAGAATGGCTAAGCAGTATTGTAAAAAGGTCAGTATTGTTGTCAACGCCGCAGATGTCAATCTGAAAAACATATTTGGCAAGCTTGCCAAGATTCAGGATTACAACGAGGCATTTGTTGATTCCGCAGGGGCGCAAGAGCTTATAGAAGCCGAAACACTGCTTGTGGTCCTTGATGTAAACAACAAAAACTATTTTGAAGCACCTGATGTTTACATGAACACTTCCAAGGTGGTTATAATCGATCACCACAGAAAAACAGAGGAATACGCTATAGAACCCGCCATTGACTATATAGAGCCCTCCAGCTCTTCAACGTGCGAGTTGGTTTCAGAAATGTTGGAGCTGGTCCTGGAAAGCGGAACACTTATAAAAGAAGAAGCCGAGTTATTGCTTTCCGGAATACTGCTTGACACTAAGCAATTCACGCGAAACACAGGTGTACGTACTTTTTCCGCAGCGCTTTACCTGCGGGGTGAAGGTGCAAGCCCTGCGGAAGCTCAGATGTTGTTCAAAACCGAGCTTGGCGAATTTCTGCGTGAAACAAAATTTGAGAGCCATGTCATAGTATACCGTTCTGTTGTAGCTATCTCTGTGTATGACGGTCCTGCTGATACCAATGACAAAATCGCAGCTTCCAAAGCAGCCGACAGGCTTTTGGGGGTTGAGGGAATACTTGCTTCCTTTGTACTTTTTGTTATTAACGATTCGGTTCATATTTCCGCACGTTCATTGGGTACCGTTAATGTACAGCTTATACTTGAAAGATTTCAAGGCGGCGGTCACTTTGACTCAGCAGGCGCTCAGATAACGAACTCTACACTTGAAGAAGTGCTGATAAAATTAAAAAATGTAATAGATGAATATTTAGGTTAATAACCTTGAAAGGGAGAAAACATATGAAAGTGATTTTAACACAGGATGTAAGAGGTCAGGGCAAAAAAGGAGATCTTATTGAAGTTTCCGATGGATACGCACGCAATTTTCTTTTTGCAAGAAAGCTTGCGGTTGAAGCTGATAAAGCAACTATGAATGAACTCAAGAACCGTGAGGAAGCAGAAAAGTTCAAAAAGGAAACTGAAAAGGCTCAGGCTAAGGATACCGCCGCAAAGCTCGAAAGTATTCTTGTAAAAGTTGCTGTCGGAGGAAGTGCCGACGGAAGATTGTACAGTTCTGTAACAAGCATGGAAATTGCACAGCAGCTTTCCGAACAATTTGGAATTGAAATCGACAAGCGCAAAATAGTCCTCGACTCCCCTATAAAGGCCTACGGAAAATATGTGCTTGACGTGAAGCTGTTTGCGGGTATAACCGGCAAACTCAATGTTCTCGTTTCCGAAAAGAAATAAACTATAAGAAAGTTAAATGAATTATGGAAAATCTGGATCAGGGCCTCGTGCACTCCCAACCGCCTTTTTCTCTTGAAGCCGAACAAGCACTTTTGGGTGCCGTTATATTATCCGGCGAAAAATTTGCTGATATAGCCGAAAAAATCAAGTCAGACGATTTTTATGTCCCTCAGCACAAAGCCATCTACAAAGCAATGCAATCCGTTTTTTTACAATCCAAAAGCATTGACCTCGTCACCATAATTGAGGCACTTGTAGAAACAGGCGAATATACAGATGAATCTGCGCGCAGCTATATCAAGAACCTCGGCGACGCCGTGCCTTCTTTGTCAAATATCGAAGACTATGCCAAAATCATTCGTGACAAAGCGACTTTGCGACGTTTAATTGAAGTGGCTTCTGAAATCACAGAAAGTGCATATGCTCAGACAGATGATGTACAGCAGATAATAGATGCAGCCGAAAGTAAGATTTTCAGTCTTGCTCAGGGAAATATAACCAACGACTTTGTTCATATACGTGATGTAATTCTTGAAACATACAATTATCTCACAATGATGAAGAACGATCCCGAGCTCGCTAAAGGCACACCGTCGTACTTTTCCCGTCTTGACAGTGTTTTGGGCGGTATGGGAGCCGGAGACCTGGTAATTGTCGGAGCACGTCCGGGTATGGGTAAGACAAGCTTTGCGGTCAATATTGCCATTGAAATAGCCAAGCGCAAAGGCTGTGCTGTCGCAATATTTTCACTTGAAATGTCTAAAACGCAAGTTGCTTCCCGTATGCTTTCCAGTGAGGCGCTTATTGACTCTTATAAGTTCAGAAACGGTCGTTTTGATGATGTTGAAAATGGTTGGGAGCGTCTGTGCGCCGCTGCCACCGCGCTTTCCGGTGCAGAGATTTACATTGATGATACCACAGGTATTTCCGTTTCGGGTATGAAAGCAAAATTGCGCCGCCTTAACAACCTCGGTTTTGTGGTTATAGATTATCTCCAGCTTATGCAGGCGGACAGAAAAATTGAAAACCGTGCGCTGGAAATAGGAGAAATCTCCCGCGGTCTTAAGCTTCTCGCAAAGGAACTCGGTGTTCCCGTCATGACCTGCGCACAGCTTTCGCGTGCTACCGACAGAAGTAAAACCCAGAAGCCTATGCTGAGCGACTTGCGCGATTCCGGTGCAATTGAGCAAGATGCGGACGTTGTTATGTTTATTTACCGAGAAGACTATTACGACAAAGAAAAATCCGCAGAGCAAAACACCGTTGACATTATTGTGGCAAAAAATCGTCACGGTTCTACAGGTGAAGTAACGCTGGGATGGCAAGCGCCTTATACTAAATTCTTGGATATTGATATCAATCATGAATAAATTTTCTTCCCTCGCACTCGAGGCAATCAAAGAGTACAGTATGTTTAATAAAAACGACAAAGTCCTTATCGCCCTTTCGGGCGGTAAGGATTCTGTTGCGTTGTTGCTTTTCTTGTGTGAATTCCAAAAATATCTGAGCATTGAGCTTTACGCCGCTCACGTAAATCACATGATACGCGGAAATGATGCCGATGAAGATCAAAAATTTTGCAAAGAGCTTTGCAACAAGCTTGGTATTACGTATTTTACGCAAAGTTTTGACGTCCCCGAAATTGCCAAGACTACAAACACCTCTCTCGAAGAAGCTGCACGTAATGTTAGATACAGCTATTTTAACTCTGTATGCGAGAAATACGGAATAAACAAAATTGCCACCGCGCACACAGCTTCCGATAACACTGAGACTGTTATATATAACATCATGCGTGGAACGGGCACTCAAGGGATTTGCGGTATCCCCCCAAAAAGAGATAATATCGTCAGACCGCTGATATTGTGCACAAAAGAGGAAACGCAGGAATACTGTGTTAACAGGAATGTATCGTTTTGCATTGACAAGACAAACAATGACGATGTTTATGACAGGAATAATATACGTTTAAATATAATACCTCATATTAAAAAGAGGAATCCCTCTATCGACCGTTCTTCTGCAAGATTATCTTATCTTGCAAGATGTGACAGAGAGCTGATTGAATATGCTGCATCTGAGTTTCTCAAAAAGCACAACGGAGAGTTGCCGCTGAATGAAACTGCCGATTTTTTTGCCGAAACCAAATTCGTCTCGTGTGCTCATCACATTTTAAGTCAAAAATGCGGTAAGACATTACCTTTTGAAATATTTTCGCAGTGCCGCGACATTATTATTTCAAAAAAAGTCGGAAAGCAAGTTAATTTATTTGACGATGTATATCTTGTTATTAATTACGATAAAATAGAAATTAAAAGTATAACAAACAAGCCCAGTTACTACGAATGCAAATTGGAAACAGCCACATCGGTGCAGGTGAATCCAAGATATAAAATTACACTTTTAAATGGTGAAAATTGCATTAATTATAAAAATATTAACAATTTAACAAAGACAGCGACGTTTAATTCTGATAAAATATATGGTGATATTTTTGCACGCATGAAAATTGACGGAGACCGCTACTCATGCTGCGGCATGACAAAAAGCTTAAAAAAGCTCTTTTCTGAAAACAAAATCAGTCGAGAACTTCGTCCATATATTCCCGTAATTTGCGATGAAAAAGGAATTATATGGGTACCCGGAATGAAAGTTTGTGACCGAGCTTTGCCGTCAAAAGGCGGAAATACTATTACTATAATTGCGGAGTATACGGAATGAATAAGGATGTTGAAAAAATTCTGTTTACGAAAGATGAGATTGATGCAATCGTCTCTTCGCTCGCAAACAAAATATCAAATGATTACCGTGGCAGAAAACTTTGTTTACTTTGTGTTTTAAAAGGCTCTTTGATTTTTTGCGCGGATTTAATGCGAAAAATAGATATTCCTCTTGAACTGATGTGCGTGAGCGCTTCTTCTTACAAGAGCTCAACCGTCACAAGCGGAAGTGTTGAATTGGGTGACCTTAAAGAGAGTATCGAAGGATACGATGTTATCATAGTCGAGGACATACTTGATACAGGGAACACACTTTCTAATTTGGTAGGATTCCTGAAAAAACACAATCCCGCTTCAGTTGCGATATGCACAATGCTGGATAAGCCTTCAAGAAGAAAAGTTCCGCTCGAGGGTGATTACGTTGGTGCGGTTATCCCCGATGAATTTGTAGTCGGCTATGGTCTCGACTACGACCAGAAGTATCGTCATCTCCCATACATAGGTGTTCTTAAACCAGAAATTTACAATAGCTAAGGAGATATTTATTTTATGAAAAACAATGGTAAAATCGTAGTTTTTTATATAATTACCATCGTTCTTATCATAATGTCTGCCGCGTGGCTCTTTTCTCAGGATACGACTGAGCCCATGGTATACAGCGATATAGTTTCCGCTTTCAAGGACGACAGAGTAACTGAGTTCATTATCACAAAGGATAATGTTCTCACTGCGAGTATTATTAATGACAAAACGGGCAAAGAAGAAATTGTTGAATATCGACTGCGTGACTTATATCTCTTTGAAAGTCACGTAGGCAAGTACATTGATAATAATTACAAAACCGGAAATCTTCAGTACTACAATTATGAGGAGCCACAGGTTGTCGCCTGGTGGGTAAGTTATCTTCCGTTTATAATTCTTGCTGTTATCTTTATTGCACTTTGGTTCTTCGTTATGAATCAAGCAACCGGTAAAGGTGGCGGAAAAATTGCTTCGTTTTCACGCGCCAGAACGAAAATGGGTTCTGATGAAAAGAAAAAAGTACTTTTCAGTGATGTTGCGGGTGCAGATGAAGAAAAAGAAGAACTCACCGAAATTGTGGATTTTCTCAGGGCCCCCAAGAAGTACACTGCCATGGGTGCACGTATTCCTCGTGGTGTTTTGCTCATAGGTCCCCCCGGCACCGGTAAAACCCTGCTTGCTAAAGCCGTTGCAGGTGAAGCCGGCGTTCCGTTCTATTCAATATCCGGTTCCGATTTCGTCGAAATGTATGTTGGTGTCGGTGCCTCCAGAGTTAGAGATTTATTTGAAACCGCGAAAAAAACTTCTCCCAGCATAATCTTCATCGATGAAATTGATGCAGTAGGTCGTCACAGAGGCGCCGGTCTCGGCGGTGGTCATGACGAACGTGAGCAGACTTTAAATCAGTTGTTGGTGGAAATGGATGGTTTCGGAAGCAATGACGGCGTAATTGTAATTGCAGCCACAAACCGTCCGGACATACTTGACCCTGCTCTTCTCCGTCCCGGACGTTTTGACCGACAGGTTACCGTCAATTATCCCGATATCAAAGGAAGAGTTGATATTCTCAAAGTGCACGCCAAGGACAAGCACTTTGAGGAAACGGTGGATTTCGAGGTCATTGCCCGTACAACTGTCGGTTTTACCGGTGCAGATTTGGCAAATCTTCTTAACGAAGCCGCTCTTATTACCGTGCGTTCGGGCAAATCACTTATAGGTGTAGACGAAATCGAAGAAGCAATGCTGAAGGTAATTGTAGGTCCTAAGAAAAAATCCAAAAAGATAAGCGAAAGAGAGAAAAAAATAACTGCTTATCATGAAGCCGGTCATGCCATTGCAACTTATTTTTCACCTACTCAAGACCCAGTCCATCAGATTTCAATAATACCCAGTGGCAGAGCAGGCGGTTACACTCTTTCTATTCCGCAGGAAGACCGTTCTTACAAATATAAGTCCGAGATGCTCGAAGATGTTGTTACGCTTCTCGGCGGACGTGTTGCCGAAAAGCTTGTTTTAAATGATATTTCCACAGGCGCTTCTAATGATATCGAACGTGCTACCGAAATCGCGCGCAAAATGATAATGCGCTACGGCATGAGTGACGATCTTGGTCCTATTGTTTACGGCACCGGTCATGACGAAGTATTTTTGGGCAAAGAGTTCAGTTCTTCAAGAAATTACTCGGAAAAAATTGCCGCGCAAATTGATGATGAGGTAATGAATATCATCAAGAATGCAAATTTAAAGGCAGAAAGTTTACTCACTGACCATATGGATAAATTGCATTTTGTAGCTGGTTACCTCGTTAAGAACGAAACCATGGATGCTGAGCAGTTTGAGTGCGCAATGCAACCCGATTCCACAGAAGAACAGCTTGACGCAATCAGAGACAAAAAGAAAGAAAAAAGCAAAAACGAAAATGACATCAAGAGAGAAGAAATCGAACGTGACCAATCTCAAGAAAAAGCCGAAGAGATTCGGAATAATGCATCTGAAAATGACTCTGATACGTCAGCGCAAAGCAGCGATGCCTCCGAAGATTAATTTTTTACCGCAGGTACAGCTTGTACCTGCGGTTTCTGTTGTCTGCGAATATTTTTCCTTCTATCTTTTTTTATTTTTTCATAATTTATTATTGAAATCGAGCGTTTTAAGTGTTATAATATATATCAGGTATTTATAACAATAATTAACGGTAAGGTAAAAATGTCGAAAACACTTATACTTGCAGAGAAACCCTCTGTCGGAAAAGAAATAGCGCGTGTCCTGGGATGCCGTCAATCTTCAAACGGATATATGTCAGGCGAAAAATATATTGTGACTTGGGCAATGGGTCATTTGGTTACACTTTGTGAGCCCGAACATTACGGGGACAAATTCAAAAAGTGGACAATCGAATCGTTGCCTATGTTACCTGAAAAAATGGAGCTTCGCGTTATTCCCGAAACCGCAAAACAGTTTAGTGTTGTAAAATCACTTTTGCACAGCAACGAAGTTTCACAGCTTGTAATCGCAACAGATGCAGGACGCGAAGGTGAACTTGTTGCGCGCTGGATACTGATAAAAGCCGGTTTTTCAAAGCCCATTAAAAGGCTTTGGATTTCTTCCCAGACTGATAAAGCCATAAAAGAAGGTTTTGCCAATCTTAAAAACGGAAATGAATACTTCTCCCTATATTTATCTGCAAAATCAAGAGCTGAAGCAGACTGGATAGTCGGTTTTAATGCAACACGCGCCTTAACATGTAAATATAATGCTCAGCTTTCCGCAGGCAGAGTTCAGACCCCTACCCTTGCAATTATCGCAGAGCGCGAAAATGAGATTAAAAATTTTGTACCTAAGAATTATTTCAATATTGTCGCAGATTTGGGTAAATTCACTGCCCGTTACATTGACAAAAACCGTAATTCGATGGTTTTTGATGCACATTCAGCTGAAACCATTGCGCAACGCACTGAAAATGGTACCCTCAGGCTTATAAAACTGGATTCCGATCTTAAGCACACTGCACCGCCGATGCTTTATGACCTGACCGAGCTCCAGCGCGATGCAAACAAAACCTATGGTTATTCCCCCAAGCAAACCCTCTCCATAATGCAACGGCTTTATGAAACACACAAAGCCCTCACCTACCCCCGTACTGATTCGCGCTATCTCACTGACGATATACTTCCCACTATCAAAGAAAGACTTAAAGCTATAAGTATACCGGATTTTTCGGAATTTACTTCTGAAATCAGCAGACAAGGTTTTACGCTTTCAAAGCTATGCTTCAATAATGCAAAAGTAACTGATCACCACGCAATTATCCCAACTGAACAGCGTGTTTCATTATCCTCGTTATCTATCGAAGAACGCAGAATATATAATATGGTGGTTAAACGCTTTTTGACTTGCTTCTATCCCAAGCACAAATTCAGAAAAATCACAGCAGAGTTCACAAATGAATTCGGGGATAGATTTTATGCAACCGGTCGAGAAATAACGGATATAGGCTGGAAAAAAATTTACACCGTGCACGACGATATCGAAGAAGACGAGCAGATACTCCCAACCTTGGACGATGTTACGTCACTTAAAGCGCAAACGGTGGAAATAAAGGCACTTAAAACAGGCGCCCCATCGCGTTATACAGAAGCTACCCTTCTTTCTGCAATGGAAAACCCTGCAAAATTCATCGAAGATAAATCAATGCGTGAATATATTGGTGGCGGTCTCGGAACGCCTGCCACCCGTGCAGATATAATAGAAAAGCTTTACAACAGCTTTTACATTGAGAAAAAAGGCAATACGATTTACCCCACCTCTAAAGCCATGCAACTCATAGAAATTGTCCCAAAAGACCTTCGTCAACCTTTACTGACAGCTCAATGGGAAATGAAGCTTGAGGCTATACACAAAGGTGAACTTAAGGCAGATGCTTTTGTGAATGATATCAAGGCATATACAAAATCGCTTATAAAGGATATCTGCGAAAGTGAAAATTCCTATAATCATGATAACATAACCATTCATATTTGTCCCGAATGCGGAAAATACATGCTTTCCGTCAACAGCAAAAAAGGCAAATTGCTTGTTTGTCAGGACAGAAATTGCGGTTGGCGTGAAAACGTTGTTACCGAAACCAACATTCGTTGCCCCGAATGTCACAAAAAAATGGAACTTCGCGGTGACGGTGAAAAGAAAATGTATGTTTGCAAATGCGGTTTTCGTGAAAAAGCCTCAATAATGCATGATAAACTGAAAAGCTCGCATGTTAGCAAGCAGGATATTCGAAAGTATATGAATACAAAGCCACAAAACGATCCTTCACTAAGCCCGTTTGCCATAGCCATGCAAAAAGCCCAAAAAGACAAAAAGGAACAGTAAAATGCAGCAGGATTCAAAAAGAAAAATACTTATTTTCCTTGTAAACACTTTCATTTTCAGTTTTATAATCGATTTTTTTCTCATGGCAAAGGATGGTCTTGCAAATCCAAATGCGGAATCTTTTTTGCAACTTGCAATGATGATGCCGGCATTTTGCGTTATAATCACTCAGTTTGTTACGCATGAAAAATTCAGAAGTCCGTACCTCAAGCTGAATTTTAGCCACAACGTTGGTAACTACACGCTGTGTTATTTCCTTATCCAGTTTCTGATTGTTTTCGGAACAATTATTTATTTTTGCATTTTTCCACATAAATTTGACAACGGCCTTCATTCCATGGCAGAAGCTTTACGCCTGGAGTACGGGCAGGATGTTGACACAAGCGGTATATACAGTTTGATGCTTATTCAAATTGTATTTTCAGTTATTTCAGGACCGTTTTTCAACATAGTATTCTCTTTTGGAGAAGAATACGGCTGGCACGGGTATTTATTCCCCAAACTTTGCAACATCGTTTCACCTTTAACTGCGTCTGTTATATGCGGCGCTGTCCGTGGCATCTGGTATGCACCTTTCATCTATATGGGTTACTGTTACGGTATAGACAATCGTTTAGCAGGCATTGTTGCCATGATTATATCTTGTATTTTCATCGGCTTTATTAAATCGTATTACACATACAAAACAAAAAGCGTATTCCCAGCAGTGCTCATGAGCAGTGCATACAGTGTTCTTGCACAAACAGGTGTTTTGTTCAGCAGCGAAGCATCGCCCAATCCATTTATCGGTCCTTCCCCATCGGGAATAATCGGCGGTATAGGAATAATAATTTTCGGCGTATACTGCGCCGTCTTACTTAGAAAGGATAATTCAAAATGAGCAAAGGTATTATTATTGCAGGAAATCTTATCGTAGACCATGTTAAAGTTTGTGATGATTACCCCAAGATAGGCTTACTTACAAACATACGCGAAGTTTCTGACTGCATTGGCGGATGCGCCGGCAACACAATTTGCGACATAGCAAAAATTGACCCCTCTGTTCCGCTCAAGTGTTTCGGAAAAGTCGGAAATGATGCTGACGGTACTTATATCAAAAACCTGTTGACTTCTCTTGGCGTAAATATTGACGGTGTAAAGACTTCGCAAACACAACCCACCTCTTTCACAGACGTTATGTCTGCCATATCTGCCAAAGAGCGTACTTTCTTCCACGCGCGTGGCGCAAACGCCGAGTTCTCCATTGATGATATTGATTTTGATAATCTTGAAGCTGATATATTTCATATTGGTTATGCTCTTCTGCTGGACGGATTTGATGCAGAAGATCCGGAATACGGAACCGTAATGGCTAAAACTCTTGCCAAGGTTCAGGCAAAAGGTATCAAAACATGTATAGATGTTGTAAGCGAAAGCAGCGACCGTTTCAACAGAATCGTTACACCTGCGCTTAAATACTGCACATATATCATTATTAACGAGGTCGAAGCTGAACTTATAACCGGAATCACTATTCGCGATACTGACGGTAAGATGAGTGAAAACGCCATCAAAGAAGCCTGCAAGGTATTCTTTGAGAAAGGCGTCGGAGAAGTTGTGTGTATCCATTTCCCCGAAGGTGGTTACTATGTTGATAAAGACGGAAATTGTACTTACATGTCTTCAGTAAACATTCCCAAAAGCGATATAAAAGGAAAAGTGGGTGCAGGAGATGCTTTCTGCGCCGGTATGCTTTATTCTCTCTACAAAGGTTTTGATGCGAAATACTCTTTACGTGTTGCCGGCGCGGCTGCTGCCTGCAATCTCACTGAACAAAACTCCATTGACGGACTAAGATCCTTTGATGAAATGATGAAGCTTGAAGCATTTTACGGAGTGCAATAATTTTTGATGACAAGACGTACACCTTTGCCCGACCGCGGTCTTTCATCAGACGAAGTGAACGAGCGCTTTGAAATGGGTTTAGTCAATGTCGATTCGCCCATCAAAACTAAATCTGTTTTCAGAATCATTTCCGATAATATTCTGACTCTGTTCAATGCTGTGAATTTCATAATCGCTTTGGCATTGTTTTTTGTCGGTTCGTATCGCAATATGCTGTTTTGCGGTGTTGTTATTTCAAATCTGTTTATTGGAATTGTTCAGGAAATACGCGCAAAAATTGCCACAGATAAACTTACACTGATTTCACAGAATGAGTGTACTGTTATCAGAGAGGGTAACAAGTTAAGTGTAAAAAACGATGCTGTTGTTATAGATGACGTGTTACTTTTCCACCGCGGAGATTCAATTGTATGCGACTGTATTTTATTGGATGGCGAATGTGAAGTTAATGAATCACTTATAACGGGTGAAAGTGATCCGATTTTTAAAAAATCCGGTGACATGCTTCTTTCCGGCAGTTTTATTGTAAGCGGAACGTGTCGTGCCAAAGCTGAGAATATAGGTAATGACCACTACGCATCTAAAATTTCAAGCGGAGCAAAATATATAAAAAAAGTCAATTCCCAGATAATGGGTGCCTTGAATTCAATAATCAAAACCGTCGCAGTTATTATATTTCCCATAGGAGTAATACTGTTTACCAACAATTATTTATCTTTGGGGCTCAGCGTTAAAGATTCAGTTGAATCCATGGCGGCGGCAGTCATCGGTATGATTCCCGAGGGACTTATGCTGCTGGTAAGCACCGTCCTCGCCGTAAGTGTTGTACGTCTGGCGCATAAAAAGGTCTTGGTACAAGAACTATATTGTATTGAAACACTTGCACGTGTTGACACACTTTGTCTTGACAAAACGGGGACACTTACCGAGGGCAATATGACCATTGAAGACATTATTTATGTTTCGGAAAAGTGTTTTGCAGACGAAATACTCCTCTGCTTCACTTCATCTGCAACCGACACAAATCCGACTTTTGATGCCATAAAAGCTCGTTTTAAGCCTACACAAATACATTCTGGCTATACATTTTATCCGTTTTCTTCGTCACGCAAATATTCTGCATTAGTTAAAGACGGTGAAACGTATTACCTCGGAGCCGGCGAAATAATTTGTCCCGATTCGTTTGCAGAACACACTTCCGGCATTCCCAAAGGACGACGCATTCTCGCACTATGCCGTCAAAACGAAGCGCTGTGTTTTATTGTCATCAAGGATAAAATTAAGAAAAATGCCAAAAATATACTTGAGTACTTCACTCGCCAAAAAGTAAATATCAAAATAATTTCAGGCGATTCCGCAGAAACAGTCTCAGCAATTGCGAAAGAGCTTGGGGTTAAGAATTTTGACAGTTATACAGATACCTCAAAATTTTCTGACGAGCATGATTTTGAAAACGCAGCGGAAAAATTTACAATTTTCGGCAGAGTCACGCCCAACGGCAAAGAAATGCTTATACGCGCTCTTCAGAAGAATGGGCACACCGTAGCAATGACTGGCGACGGTGTAAACGATGTTTTAGCACTAAAAGCGGCTGATTGTTCTGTTGCTATGGCAAACGGAAGTGCAGCAGCACGAAATGTTTCCCATCTGATTCTGCTTGATTCTGATTTTGATTCTCTGCCGGATATCGTCTACGAAGGCAGACGTTCAATTAACAATATTCGCCGTTCCGCTTCACTTTTTCTTGTAAAAACACTTTATACATTTATGCTTTCATTGGTATATCTCTTTTTAGCGCTTCCCTATCCGTTTATACCGATACAGCTTACCTTGATTTCCGTGATGACAATAGGCATCCCATCGTTTGTGTTGGCACTTGAACCTTCCAACGAAAGAGTAAGCGAAGCTTTTTTATCCGAAATACTAAAAAAAGCATTTCCAACCGCGTTAGCCGTAACACTTAATGTTGTGATCATTTCTTTATTGACGTTAAACGGAACAATTCCATCTTATGCCACGTCTACAATAGCAACAGCGGTAACAGGCTTTTGCGGTTTGTATCTACTTTTCAAATTATGCATTCCTTTCAACAGACAGCGTATTTTCTTGACAATTGCCATGACAATTGGATTTTTTGGAGCAACATTGCTTTTTGCCGAAGTGTTTGAGTTTGTACCCCTAACAACTCCACTATTAGCAATCACCCTAATACTGATGTTTGTATCAATATTCTTGTTTGAAGCATCGCAAAGATTTCTAAAATTTATCGCATCAAGGGTAATAAAATGAAAAAAATCGGAATTATGACACTCGGTTGCCGGGTAAATCAATACGAATCACAAGCAATAGCTGAGGGGCTGGAACGTTTAGGCTATTGCATTGTTTCTTTTTCTGATGATTGCGATGTTTACATAATCAACACCTGCACTGTAACTTCAGAAAGCGATAGAAAAAGCAAGCAGATGATTGGACGTGCACTTGCACGAAAAAAAGATAACAGTGAAATTATTGTTTGCGTCATAGGGTGTTACACTCAGAACAAGATGCAAATCGAAAAAAACGCAGAAGCTCTTTTTAAAGATGGCATCGATTTTATCGGTGGAAACACAGATAAATCCAGGTTGCCGCAGCTTCTTCATGAGTATATCAGTTCGCAGAACAATCAAAAGGTTAATATTCTCACCAACATTGATAATGTTGGTGACTTTGAAGACATAACGGTAAAAAAGAGCAATAATGTGCGCGCTTTTTTGAAGGTACAGGATGGATGTAATAATTTTTGCACATATTGCATTGTTCCGCGCGTTCGCGGACGTATACGCTCAAAATCGATTGAGAACGTCAAAAATGACCTTATCGGCTTGAGAAACAGCGGTTATGAAGAAGTTGTATTTTGCGGCATAGAGATTTCGTCTTACGGCAATGACGGCGGAGACAGTCTGTTGACACTTGCGGAACTTGCTCAGGAACTGGGATTTAAACGTGTACGCTTCGGTTCGCTCAACCCTATCGTTTTCAGCGAAAATTTTACGAGGAAGCTCAGCCAAATCAAAGTTGTGATGCCGCATTTCCACCTTTCCGTCCAAAGTGCAAGCTCACGGGTTTTATCTGTAATGGGAAGAAAATATGATTCCGGACAGTTAAAAAAATGTGTTGAAAACATCTACAAATATTTTGAACACGTCACACTCTCATGCGATATCATCTGCGGATTTCCCGGAGAAACAACTGAAGATTTTGAAGAGACTGCCGCTTTTATCAAATCAAACGAAATTATACACGCCCACATTTTTCCATACTCAAAGCGTCTGGGCACTCCCGCCGCTGAGTTTCCCAATCAACACACTAACAAGACAAAAAAAGAACGATGTGCGGCTTTATCGCACATCGCATTTGAAAAAAAGAAATATATTTACGAAGCTCAAGTCGGAAAAAAAGTCACAGTACTGATTGAAAATTTCAAAAGCGGTTACTGGTTTGGGCATACAGAAAAATTCTTGCCGGTCGCAATCAAGAAAGATTGCAAACCGGGTGAATTTGTTCAGGTAACTTTAGAAAACAATTTTGATTTCATATCTGACGAATATTGTTTTATAATTGAATAAATCTTACTAAATTGCTGTGCTGAGAGGTGCTTTGAATATGAAATATTCTTTACGAAATTTTGCATTGACTTTTTTGATTTCACTTATAATTTTTGGTGCAATCGCATGGAGTGTTGTAGGTTCTTTAAAAAATATGAGCCAAGACATACTTACCGGACAAGTTGTGAACAACTTGGAAGATGACAAAAGTTTTGTTGATAAAAACGATTTAAACGATAATTCTCAAACTGAATTCAAAGGCAAGAGCTTTAATTTTCTTGCGGTCGGGCTTGATAAATTTCCACCCTCGCAAAAATACATTATAAATCACGTCGATGATGATATCCCTTACAGCACAATGGAAGCGATAATGATAGTGAGAGCCGACAAGGAAAAGGAGAAGTTTATTTTTATTTCCCTGCCCACGGATTTTATCATAAATTTCAAAGGTGAAAATATGCCGTTGGGGCAGCTTACAAAAGTTTTGAATATCAACGACCCCGATCAACTTAATCTTTTGATAAACGAAATCACTGCTCTTACAGGGTTGAAAATTAATTATCATGCTTTTATCGACATGGAAAGCTTTGTTGAAGCCCTTGATAACCTGGGAGGCATAAGTTATAACGTTCCGACTGAAATGAAATATCAGGATCCCGAGCAGGACCTCACAATTTCTTTTAAAAAGAATCAAAAACTCACAAAAGCATCTGATATACTGAAAATGCTGAGATTTGTAACCTATAATTCTCCTAATGAAGCATCTGAAAATTCATTCAATTTTGAAAAAGCAAAAAGCGAAGCATTGCGTACTCAGTTACACATGAGTTTTGTCAATGAACTGTTTGAAAAAATGCTTACAGCCGAAAACATTATTTCTATTCCGATTTGGATACCGGATTTATTCAAATCAACTATAACAAACTTTGGTTTAGAAATTGTAAAGGACAACGTTGACCTCATATTCTCTTACAAGAATTATTCACATGTAAATCTCGTGTATTCTGAGACTTATAATAGCCATATCACGGAAAAGTATTCGGATTACGAGCCAAACAAAGAGCAAATTAAAGCTTCTGTTGCAAAAATTTCAACCGAAATCGGAAAACTTGTGTAAATACAATTTGACATAGATTTAGAGTATTAATATTTACACTTTAAAACCCGAAACTAAATTTGTTTCGGGTTTTAATTATTCAAAAAGGAACAATAATCCAAATCAGATCATTGTTCCTTTTGCGGTAAATATTAATTTTTTAATAACTTCTCATCCGGAGATCATTATTTTAAAAATCAATCCGATCAAAGAGCCTCAAAGTTTGCGGTAGCTGCATCAACAACTTCGGGAGTTGACATGAGAACAAGAATCATGTTATCCTTGGTGAGAACAGCTGTCTTTTCCGCTTCAGCGCATACCCACTTGCGAGGATCAAGATTTGCCTCGATGTTAGCAGCAAGAGCGGCAACATCTGTACCTTCGCTTACGCGAACAAGAGCCACCTGATGTGCGATGGAAGATATGAGAGGCATTGATACATACGCTTCATAAGCTTCTGCGGGGGCATCAACAAAGAATACACCGGGGAAAAGATCGTTGTTTACTTCAACGGTGTCAAGCATAAGTTCCTCAGGAGTAATGCCTGCAATAACCTTATCGAATGTAGCTCTGAGATCTTCAGCAGAAGACTGTGTGTTGTCTTCGCTCTGCTGTGCATCGTTGTTTTCGGTTGTTGCGTCGCCGATTGTTTCATCTGGGCTGATTGTCTGATCGTCAGCAGGCTTCTGATCATTGTTGGTGCAAGACACCAGTGCAAGGGTAAGAATGAGTGCTAAAAGAATGAGTGAAAGTTTTTTCATTATTTTTCCTCCAATTTTTTTATTTATTAGACGATGGTTTTCAAATATTGTTCCCTTTTTTTTAAAAAAAACACTTCACAGAAAAATTACAAAATCAACAAATCGACATAATATAAGTTATGTATAATCTGTAAAACTGAATGGTGGTGAATTTTTGAAGGAAAATTTTGGTTTTGTTTTTCAGCGATACGAGAAAAAGTATCTGCTTACAGAAGATAAATATCATAATCTATGCAAGGATTTAAGTGGATATATGCAAACCGACAAATATGGTCTTACCACCATTTGCAACATCTACTACGACACCAGCGATTTCAGGCTTATCCGAACTTCGCTTGAAAAGCCCAGGTATAAAGAAAAATTCAGAGTAAGAAGCTACGGGGTACCACAAAGCGACAGTGACGTCTTCCTTGAAATAAAAAAGAAATATAAAAATGTCGTATACAAGCGGCGTGCAGTTATGACACATGAGCAGTCGCTTAAATATCTGAGTAACAATATTAAACCTTATGATTCCCAGATAATGCGCGAAATTGATTATTTTTTCAGGCTATATGAGCTTTCGCCATCTGTATTTCTTGCTTATGACAGAATTGCCATGTTCGGTATACAGGATCCGGAACTGCGCATGACATTCGACACCAACATCCGAAGCAGATTTCACGATCTGAATCTCGCTTACGGAGACAGTGGAGAGTTGCTTATTGACAATGAAGCAAAATATTTGCTTGAAATCAAAACACTAAATTCAATACCGCTTTGGCTCACGCGAATTTTAAGCAAAAACGAGGTCTACCCAACCTCGTTTTCAAAGTACGGAAGAGTGTACGAAAAGCATGTAAATAAAGTTAATTTAGACCATCAAAAGGAGAACTGTACATATGTTTAACTCAATTCTTACCTATAATCCGGTAACAACACTACCTGTGCTTATATGTATGTCGGCAGCGGTTGTGCTCGGTATTGTAATAATGCTTATATACCGAACTCAGGGGTACTATTCGAGTAGTTTTATGCTCACGTTGGCTGTGATTCCGGCAGTTGTACAAGCTGTAATACTGGTTGTCAATGGGAATCTCGGGACCGCCGTTGCTGTTGCAGGCGCTTTCAGCCTTGTACGTTTCCGCTCTTTAGCAGGAAGTGCCAAAGAGATTACATTTGTTTTTTATGCAATGGCAGCAGGTCTTATTTGCGGAATGGGTTATGTATTATTTGCGATTATATTTGTTTTAGTTGTTGGACTGCTGGTAATTATCCTTTCTAAGCTTTCCATACTCGAAGCCTCTTCATCGACACGCCAGTTAAAAATCAATATTCCCGAAAATCTTGACTATTCCGATATGTTTGATGACCTTTTTGAAAAATACCTAAAATATGTAAAATTAGAACGGGTCCGCACAACAAATCTCGGAAGCATGTTTGAGCTCACTTATAATATCAGACTAAAAGACGTAAAAAAAGAAAAAAGCTTTATAGATGACTTACGATGCCGTAACGGCAACCTTACGATAATGTGCCAGTCAACCCACAGCCCTACCGATCTTTAATTATTTCACTAAAAAATGTGCATTAAACTCCGCAGAGTTTAATGCACATTTTAATTTAAGACTTATTTGTCATTCTTGTTGTCGCCGATTACTTCCTTGAATACAGAAGCTATATTCGCAACATTTTGTAACTCGGAAGGAATAATCAGTTTTGTCGCTTTACCGTCAGCAACCTTTTCCAGAGCTTCAAAGCTCTTAAGCATCAAAGCCTCTTTTCCGGGTGCGGCTTCATTTATAAGTCGTATACCATCGGCAATGGCTTTTTGAACCTGCAATATAGCCTCAGCTTCACCTTCGGCCTCGCGGATTCGAGCTTCTTTAACTGCTTCGGCACGTAGTATTGCCGCTTGTTTTTCCGCCTCAGCTTCAAGAATTTTAGACTCTTTAAGGCCTTCTGAAACAAGAACGGAAGCACGTTTTTCTCCCTCTGCCTGAAGCACCTTTTCACGTCTTTCGCGCTCAGCGCGCATCTGCTTTTCCATGGCGTCCTGTATATCACGCGGAGGTATTATATTTTTCAACTCAACACGGTTTATCTTTATACCCCATGGATCAGTGGCTTCATCGAGTATACTGCGCATCTTTACATTTATTATGTCGCGCGACGTAAGTGTGCTGTCCAATTCCAATTCACCTATTATGTTTCTTAAAGTAGTTGCAGTCAGGTTTTCAATTGCAAGCAACGGCTTTTCAACACCGTATGTGTAAAGCTTTGGGTCGGATATCTGATAATAAACAACTGTATCAATCTGCATATGAACATTGTCTTTGGTAATGACAGGCTGGGGCGGAAAATCCACAACCTGCTCTTTGAGAGAAATTCTTTTTGCAACTCTTTCCAGAAACGGAATTTGAAAATGAAGTCCGGTATCCCACGTCATTTTATATGCGCCCAATCTCTCAAGCACAAATGCTGTTGCTTGCGGGACAATTTTAATGCAAGAAATAAGTATGACAATAACAATAGCAGAAATGAGTATGATCAACGCTTCCATGAATATATACCTCGCTTTTAAATTATTGTATGTATTCGCAAATGAGCTTTACACCTTCGATTTTTCTTACAACTACCTTTGAACCGACAGGAATTACTTCACCGTTCAGTGAACGTGCCGCCCAACTCTGAGAACCCACAACAACACGTCCGACACCCTTGAAATTATCAATTTCTTCTTCAACCCTTGCTTCTGAACCGATAATTACGTCAAGATTTGTGAGTGTATCCTTTTTTCTTGAATAAATAAACTTCCCGAAAGGTTTTCTGAAAACCGCCAGTAGAACTATTGAAATCACAAAAAAAGAAATGTACTGCCACAGCGAAGGAACACCAAGTGAAGCCAGAAGAGCGCAAATAAGTGCAGTGGGCATAAACCAAATACACACAAGTATTGAAGTGCAAGCCTCTATTACCAACATGACGGCAAATACAATTAACCACATAATTGTATAAGGATTCATAATTTTACTCCTCCAATAAATTCTTAGCCACATCGGCAGAAATTTGTGTGACATTTTTGAGCTTTCGATTTATTGCGCGGGTTCTTGTACCTATGAGCTTATCCAGCTCGCTGTTGGCACTGGTAATTTTCTCCTGTGCCTTTTGCAGAACTGTTTCGAAATTTTCAAATTCTGTCTTAACAGCTCCCAAGACCTCCCATACCTCGCTGGAGCGCTTTTGAATTGCAAGTGTTCTAAAGCCTGTTTGCAAGCTGTTTAGAAGCGCTGCCATTGTAGTAGGACCGGCGATATTCACCTTATATTCTCTCTGTAAGCGCTCAATCATTCCGTGCCTTATAGCTTCGGCATACAGTCCTTCGGTAGGTAAAAACATTATTGCAAAATCGGTCGTTGCCGGAGGATATACATACTTAGTTTTTATATCCTTTGCGAAGTCACACAACCTGCGTTCAAACAGTGCCGACTGACTCTTTATAAGTGTGGCATCGCCACTATCGTATGCCTCCATAAGCTGTGCGTATATATCAGCCGGAAATTTAGCATCAATAGGAAGATAGACTTCCCCGTCTCCCGAGCCGGGTAAAACAACGGCAAACTCAACTCGGTCAGCAGAACCGGGTTTGGTGGAAATGTTTTCACAATACTGCTCGGGTGAAAGAATATCGCTGAGAATACTGCCTAACTGAATCTCGCCAAGAATACCGCGTGTTTTTACATTTGACAGAACCTTTTTAAGATCCCCCACTCCTGTTGCGAGTGTTTGCATTTCTCCAAGTCCCTTATAAACCTGCTCCAAGCGCTCATTAACCGTAGCGAAGGACCTGGCAATACGCTCCTCCAACGTCTTTTGAAGCTTTTCATCTACGGTATCACGCATTTTATCAAGACTTTCCTTGTTTTGCTGGGTAAGGCGGGATATTCTTTCTGAAAAATCGTTAAGACGCTTATCCTGTACATCCACAAGCTGACGCTGAGTTTGAGTCATAGACTCGGTGAGGGTATTCAGGCTTAGCTGCATAGCAGTTATGGTATTACGATTTTGTTCAGAAATAATGTTACTGATAGCCTGTATATCATTCGCACTCATATCGCGCGAAGAAGGTCGGCGCAGAAGCAATAAAATAAGCAATAACACCGCAACGGATCCAAGAATTATGATAACAATTTCCATCATCTCACCACTATTTATCCTATGATATTTTCGCTTTCGGCAAGTACTTCGTCGGAAAGCTCAGGTGGCGCCTGATTTGCAGATTCGCGTTTAATTTCAGCAACAGCATTATTGTGCTCGCCCAAAGTACGCGAAAATACAGCCGCTCCATTACTGCGAGTTACAAAGTAGTAATATTTTGTGTTTGCGGGATACAACGCCGCAAGTATGCTTTCAAGACCCGGATTTGCAATCGCACTGGGAGGTAAACCTTTGTACAGATATGTGTTATACGGTGAATCCACTTCGAGATCCTTGGGTGTGATTTCTTTTTTACGTTCTGCAAACGAATACTGAATTGTAGCATCGGATTGGAGATAAGGCGCATCCCAGTTATTCAGTCGGTTGTGAAAAACAGAAGAAATATTCTCTAAATCCTGTTGCAAATAACCTTCTTTTTCAATCAAAGAAGCGATATTTACAATTTCATCAACACTGTAACCCAGTGCTGTGCAGCGATCGTAATACTCCTCTTCAAATTTTTGATTAAAGTTAGACAGAAGCTTGGAAATTATAAAACTTTCGTCGCTATCGGTATAAAAATCGTAGGTATCGGGATACAAATAACCCTCCAGACGATATTTTCGTCCCGGTATATCACGCCAATTTTCAAGAGCCTTCACAAATTTGTAATCGTAGTCGTAATTGTTTATGGCTTCAACAAATTCTTCTCTGTTTCCAACTCCTGCGTCGGTAAATATTTTTATAGTCTCGTCAACGGTCAAACCCTCCTTGAATGTAAGTGTAACGATAGTTCTTCCACCGCTTTTTTTCTTGAAGGTAGACAGCATCATATCATAGTTGAGCATGGAAGAAATTTCATAAGTCCCCGCCTTAAGTTCAATAGGTGTTTTATTGTTGCGATGTCTGTACCAGGTATAGAATTTAAACACCTCAGGATGCTCGATCATTCCCTCGGCGTGCAAAATGTCCGCCAATTCCGACACGGTTGTGTTATCCGAAACCGTAATCACAGCACTTTTTTCTGGCTTTACAAAAGCGAAAATGTCGTTAGCGTAAATAATTCCAAAGTAAGAAAGTATACCCGACACCGCAATTACAGCCACAATATATATAAGAGCCTTTGCAATACCAAAAATCAATCCACTGCCATTTGAGCCATCAGTTGAAATATTATCATTTTCACTTTTTGATTCCAAATCCTTTTTGGGGAGTGTATTACCTTTCTTTGCAATGTGCTCCGCTTTGTTCTCGGTTAATTCTTGCTCAGCAGGCACGTGAGCTTCTTTTGGGGAAGTTTCTTTGATACTCGAATCCTTGCGGACATTTACAGCCGGTATTGCACGGGTGCGTGCCGGACTGTTCTGAACGTGAAACGTATCCGTAACAAGTACATCCAATTCATCCTGCTTATTTGTGTTTTTATTTTCTTCCATATTTACCTCACAGTACATTAATGGTGGCAGTTATAAGAAAGATAGCCGCAGTAACAAGAAATGCGGGCGAAAGTATCAGCTTTGAAAAAACCGCGGTTGCATCATTCTTGTGTTCTTTAACATTTTTTACAGTTTTACCGTTTTCTAATGCGTTGAGTTTTTTGATAATTTCATTTTCCTCACAATCGCAGGCTTTCTTCCGGTATATACTTTCCAAAACCGAAAAAGTAAAAAACACAGTAATCAGCAAAAGCACACCCAGAATAAATAACGGCATTGCAGAATCCGAGATTTTTCCGATATAGTTTACAACCATATTCTCGGCATAAATATTATATGTGTTATAAATCATGTGTAAGACTATCGAAGGGATTACAGAATCTGTAACAGCGCAAATCGTTCCAAAAAAGATACCCACATATAAGTGCTTTGGCAACAAGGCGAAAGACATCTCAGAAAACGAAAACAGTAATGTCGACATTATAACTGCACAGACTATTCCGAATGTCCTGTATTCACTGAGAACCACCCCCCTGAAAAGCAGCTCTTTTAAAAACGCAGGGACAATTATCAGCCCAAGAACAGAATATATATGCTGCTCACCCACAAAAGAATACGCCGTAACGCGGGAAGAGTATATAATGCCTTGAAAATAATACAAATCCAATGCCACAAACATCAAAAGTCCAAGCAAAAACAATAATGCCAGACAAACCGTCAACAACAAATTGCGGTATGAAAACAAATTAAACTTAAGTGACTTAAAAAACATCACATTACGCACTTTACAATAAAAAGCAAGCGGTAACATGTACACAATCAGCTGAACAACCGTAAAAGATAAATAATAATCAGCACCGTTAAGTACCGCTGTGTTTATTATGTTGTCCGAAATCAGAAGAAGTATCATTATGACACTTACGAATATCGGGGCATAAACAGCTTCATTTTCACGCATTTGGTGTAAAAATTCCTTTCTCGGTTATAATCATATCAACTTTTGAATCGTACTTGCCCACCGGAATTGTATCAAGAAGGAAATCGGAATAACACAATCCTATCTTAGTACCCCGGAAATCACGCAAAAAACGGTCATAGTAACCCTTACCGTATCCTATACGGTAACCGCGTCTGTCAAAAGCAAGCGCCGGAACAATACATACGCAGTGGCCCTTGGGTTCATACAAAGGAAAATCATCCGCAGGCTCGGGAATATCATACATTCCGATGTGTAAATCCTCAAGGGAATCAATACGATGAAAAATCATAATATCTTCATTATTTTCGTTCTTTGTGCAACGAGGAAGGCACACCGTGATACCTCGTTCAAGAGAAACATTTATTATGTCCATCGTTGAAATTTCACTGCCAACCGAATGATATATCAATAACGTATCAGTCAGGCGAAATGTAGTAGTTTTTAATAAAATATCCAGAATTTTTTTATCATCGGCTTTTTTCTTTTCCGCAGCAACAGATGAACGATTCGCCTTGAGAGTACGCCGTAACTCTTTCTTTTGAATTGTTATGTGCATTATATCAACATTCCGTTCTTTACTTTATCCACTGTGGTTTTATCGCAGAGCGCATATGCCAGCGCAAATCCAAAATCAAATGAGGTTCCGGGGCCTTTTGAAGTTATAAAATTTCCGTCAATAACAACACAGCCGTCGGCAACAACAGCGTCTTTAAGCTCAGAGATAAGCGATGGATAGCATACAGCCTTTTTTCCGTCCAGCAATCCCAAAGATGCAAGCAAAGTGGGAGCGGCGCATATAGCTGCGATTTTTGCATCCGTAGCGCTCAATATGTCACACAGCTTTTTAGATTTAGACAGATTTTCAACACCTAATGTTCCACCGGGAAGAATATACATTTGAGCATCATCTGTAATATCTTCAATCATCGCATCGGTTCTTACTCTTATGCCATGTGCACCCAAAGCCTCGGTGTTGCCCATGACGCTTACGGTTTTTAATGCCACGCCGCATCTGCGCAGAATATCAATTACAGCAACAGCTTCAATTTCTTCAAAGCCGTCACCCAAAAACATATATACCATACTTTGTGTCCTTTCAGATATTATTCTTTCTTATCATTGTTTGTAACAAAAACTTCGGTATTTTCATCATTCTTCCAAGTCTCTGCGGTTGTTTGACAAGGCGGTAAAACCATTCGAGATTATTCTTAACAAAAAAGTCAGGCGCACGGTTCACACGTCCCGCATACACATCAAGACTTCCGCCCAAACCAATAAGCAGTTTTGCGGTTGTGTCATTTTTGTGCTCATGAATCCATTTTTCCTGTCGCGGACAGCCAAGGCATACAAAAACAACATCGGCACCCGATCTATTTATAAGTTCTATAATTTTTCCGCTTTCCTCATCCTTGAAGTAGCCGTCTGCCGTTCCGCAAACATCAAGTCCCGGATACTTATTGGCAAGATTAATTGCCGCCTGTTCCGCGGTCGAAATGACTACATTCCCGTTTTCGTCGGTATACTCAGGCTTAGACCCCAGGAAGAACATCTTTTTACCGTTTGCCGCGCAATACTCAACAATTTTTTCGGCAAGCTCGCATCCTGCGACCTTACCCTTAAGAGGTGTTTTAAGAATCCTTGAAGCCAAAACAACCCCTGCGCCATCCGGAATTATCATATCAGCAGAGTTTATGACACTCAGCATATCTGCATCCTCAACACAAAACTGTACAATTTCAGAATTAGGCGTAAAAATGACGGAAGCGGTAGGTGCATTGATGAATTCAACGGCTTTTTCCATGGCTTCACACATATCGACATTATCGAAAAGCACGCCTCTTATGTTTATTTTTGTCATATCATTATCCTTTCAGACATATTATTGTTATTTTACCACAAAATCGTACAATAATCAATACCAAAAAAGAAAATTATTCCCATTATTTGCTTGACAATTGCGTATAAACATGATAAAATATATTCATGAAAATTTATTTATGCAATCACAGGAGAAAAATATGAATATCAACGAATTTCTGGCGCAGAAAAAACTCAAACTATACGAAGCATCCGTTAACATGATTGACGGACATACCATATGCATGGTCAGCGATGACAACAATGACTATCTGCTGGATAACGGAATAGAAAAATTCTCAGGCGAAAAATGCGGTGAGTTTACTCTCAGCCCGCTCACTCACGAAAATGCCGTAATCTTACGTGAACTTTTTGATTTCACTTGTCCCAAACCCGTCCTCAGAGAAAATTGTTCCTTCGGTGTGGGCGACAGACTCGGTCTTGCAACTGACGGACACATCAGTGTTTTTGAAAATTACAACGCATATCCCGTGCTTGTTCAGCAGTCAATACGTGAACTCAATCTCACGGGAAGGACATATGAAAATGTTCTCGACTGTGCAAGTTTTTCTGTGTTTAAAAACGGCTTTAAAAAGCCCTTCGGTGCGGATGGTGACCATCTCAAAACACCGGAGGACATTGAATACGCACTCGGCCTCGGATTTACAATGATAACCTTGGACTGCAGCGAACACATTTCAAACTCTGCCGCAAAACTTTCAAAGGATGAGCTTGATAAAACAGAAATCCCCGCCGAAATCGCACAGCTGTACCTCGAAAAGAATTTTGACGTTGGTGAAGGACTTGTTCTCACCTTTGATAAAACCACGCTTGCTCAGACTTACCTCATATACCACAAGGCCATTGACTTTGCATGCGATATGTTCAATAAATATATCACTGACAAAGTTGATTTTGAGGTCTCAATCGATGAAACCGAAACTCCCACCACTCCACTTCAGCATTTCTATGCTGCAAACGAATTAATCCGACGCGGTGTCAAGGTTACAACAGTTGCTCCGCGTTTCTGCGGTGAATTTCAGAAGGGTATCGATTACATCGGAAATATAGGACAGTTCGAGGAAGAAATGAAGCTTCACTGTACCATTGCGCGCCACTTCGGCTACAAGATCAGTGTTCATTCCGGATCTGACAAATTCTCTGTATTCCCTATAATCGGTAAATATACCAACGGAAACTTCCATGTTAAAACCGCAGGAACAAACTGGCTGGAAGCCATGAAAGTCATTGCTCAGACAGAACCCGCTCTTTACCGCGAAATACATGCTTTTGCACTTGCCAATTTCAGCGAAGCAACCAAGTACTACCACGTTACGACCGATATAAACAAAATTCCCGCGCTTGATACTCTTACAGATGCTGAACTCCCCAGCCTGTTTACCATGAACGATGCACGTCAGCTCATACATATTACCTATGGTCTTATACTGAGTGAAAAGAATTCTGACGGTTCTTTCAAGTTCCGTGATTTGCTTTACAAAGCATGGAGAGTTCACGCTGCGGAATACAAAGAAGCTCTCTACAACCACATTTCAAGACATCTTGATTTACTTGGCACTGCGAAAGCATGATTACAAATTCAAATAGACGTTATACTAAATACAGATATCTACTTTTAATCGAAAGGACAAAACATGTCGATAAAACTTGAAACCAAATTTTTAAAAAGCTTTATAGGTGAAAATGAATATAACTCCATGAAGCCGCTTGTCGAAGCGGCTCACAACACTCTCCACTCCCCTAACGACTGGACAGGTTGGTTGGATTTGCCCGTAAACTATGACAGAGACGAGTTTGACAGAATTAAAAAGGCCGCCGCGGATATTCAAAGAATGTGCGATGTTCTTATTGTCATCGGTATCGGAGGTTCTTATCTTGGGGCGCGTGCTGCCATTGAATTTGTAAAAGGCGCATCATATAACGCAATGGCAAAAAAGACTCCCGACGTGTATTTCTCGGGCAATTCTATTGATCCTGATTCTCTTGCATCACTCATTGAGCTGTGCAAGGACAAGGATGTTTGTATTAATGTCATTTCAAAATCCGGCACTACTACCGAGCCCGCTATTTCATTCAGAATTTTCAAGGAGATTGTTGAAAAGAAATATGGTGAAGCAGAGGCTAAAAAGCGTATCTTTGTTACCACCGACAAAAATCCTGCCACTGCGCTTAAAGCACTGGCTCTGAACGAAGGCTACGAGACCTTTGTTGTACCCGACAACATCGGCGGTCGTTACAGTGTCCTTACTGCCGTGGGTCTGCTTACCATTGCCGCCGCAGGATGTGATATCGACAAAATGATGAAAGGTGCTGCTCAGGCGCGCGCGGATTTCGCGGAGTGTGATATCGAAAAAAATGACTGCTACAAATATGCGGCTATCCGTAATATAATGCTTTCAAAGGGTAAAACTCTTGAACTTTATGCATCCTACAAGCCGGATATGCTTTACACTTCCGAGTGGCTCAAACAGCTTTACGGTGAAAGTGAAGGAAAAGACAACAAAGGTCTCTTCCCTGCTTCGGTTATCTATTCCACCGACCTTCACTCTCTCGGCCAGTACGTTCAGGAAGGACGCCGTAATATTTTCGAAACCGTTATAGATGTTAAAAATTCTCGTTCTGATATTTGTGTTCCTTTCGACGAAAAGAACACTGACGGTCTGAATTTTCTTTCCGGCAAAACAATTCACGAAATTAACAGAACTGCTTTTCTCGGCACAATTTTAGCTCATACAGAGGGTGGTGTTCCCAATGTAGTCCTGGAATTGGATGCTCTTGATGAAGAAAACTTTGGTTACTTCGTTTATTTCTTTGAGAAGGCATGCGGCATATCCGGTTACATCCTCGGAGTAAACCCCTTCGACCAGCCCGGTGTGGAAGCTTACAAGAAAAATATGTTTGCTCTGCTTTCAAAGCCGGACAAAAACGGTGCAAACGCCCAAAGAAAGTTGGAACTCGAAGAAAAACTGGCGCTTTTGAATAAATAATTTTCCAAAAATTTGAAAAATCTATAATATATTTACAATTTTCCTCTTGCAAAAGGATTCAAAATATAGTATTATATACTCACAAAGTAAATTTTCCATTTAAATAAATTCTTCAAAGTCCCGAAAGGGCGGAAAGGAACAGCAACATGGTAAGATTGATAATAGGTCTCAAAGGAACCGGAAAAACCAAAACTCTTATCGAACTCGCAAACAAAGCTGTTGAAACATCTCCCGGTCACGTAGCTTGCATCGAAAAAGGTAACAAGCTCATTTTTGACGTTAAACACCAGATTCGTCTTATTGACACGGAGGAATACGATATAGCCGGCGCCGAAAAGCTTTACGGTTTGGTTTGTGGTATCATGGCTACCAACTATGACATTAAAGATCTTTTCATTGATTCTTCATTGAAAATCTGCAACAACGATATTGATGCTTTCAAAACCTTCGTCGAAAAACTTGACAAACTCACCGCAAAGGCTGAGGTAAATCTTGTCACTACCTGCTCTATCGCTCCCGAAGATCTTCCCTCTGACTTGAGCAAGTACATCTATTAAGCAAAAAACAACTTATATTGTTTCCGACGGGACTGCCGTAAGTATAAAGCTTTCGGCAGTCCCGAAGAAGTGTATAGCTGTTTATTCAACGCCGATTTCACGAAAGGACTGCCATATGAACTGGATAGAGTTTAAAATTACCATTCCTCAAAAGACTACAGAGTTCTTTTCAAACGTTCTGATTGCTGCCGGTATCAAGAATTTTGCAGTTGATGACTTTGAAGATTTCGAGGAGGTTCTTGACGACACCAGACTTTTCTATGATTATGTCGAGGACTCTCTCTTTGATAAAAAAGGACAAAACCCGATAATAACAGTTTACTTCCCGGAAAACACGCAAGGTCATGAAATGCTGGAACAGCTGAAAAAAGAGCTTTTCTCTTATAAGCAACTCCCGCAATACGCACAGCTTGAATTCACACTGAACGGCATAAAAGAAGAAGATTGGGAAAACAACTGGAAAAAATATTTTAAACCCTTCACTGTCGGTGAAAAGCTTGTGATCAAGCCCTCGTGGGAAAGTCTGGATGATAAAATGAAGAGGGGCAGACAGATAATCGAACTTGATCCCGGTTCTTCTTTCGGCACGGGTACTCACGCAACAACCCGCCTTTGTCTCAGTGTTCTTGAAAAGCATATAACAAATGAAACCGTAATGCTGGATATGGGAACAGGAAGCGGTATTCTCTCCATCGGTGCAATGGTTTTAGGCGCAAAAAAAGTTGTTGCGGTTGACATTGACGAAAACTCTGCCAGAATCGCCAAAGAAAATCTTGACATTAATGCGCCCTCCTTCAGCTCAACGGACTACACCGTTCTTTGTGCCGATGTCCTTTCCGATACGACACCGGATAGCCGTATTAATATGAAATACGACCTAATTGCCGCGAACATTGTGGCAGGAGTTATAATCGCTATGGCTCCCCTGTTCAAAACTCTTCTCAAGAGAAACGGCGTTCTGGTGGCTTCCGGCATAATTGGTCCGCGTGCAGATGAAGTTCTTACCGAACTGCAAAACGCAGGCTTCACATTACTTAAGCGTTACGAGGACGAGGACTGGGTAGCCCTGGAATTAATGAACGGTTGATAAGGCATGAAATACTGAAATAACAAAATAATAAACCAACTGCTTCACAAACGGTGTATAGTATGTTTTCTGATAAAAGTCATTTTGGATTATTTTCATTCATAAAAAGTATTTTAGCAAAGCTGATCTGCGTTGTTATTTCTGCGCTGTTCGGCTTTGCTCTTGTGCTTTTTGTTAATAACCGGTTTGGTTTTTTTGACTCTGTAAAACTGTACGATTACTCGGAGAGCTTTACCTCTTCTGACAAATTGGATATACCTTCTGTTATTGCTCCCGATTTAATGACACCCATCGCGCCCGAAAATGATACCGCTGATACTGTCGTACCTCAGCCTACTTCGTCGGATTTTATCAAAAATGCCATGAAGTTGGACGAAGCTGTCGATTCAGGTTATTATATTTCTGACTTACCGTACAGCAAAGCTTCGTTCACTCTTGCGAAAGTTGATACCGACACTGTACTTCCGAAATATTTTTCATTAAGCAATATAACAAGGCAAATCCCGCTGAGTGACGGAGGAGTAATAACTCACACCGAAAAACGCCCTGCACTGCACGCGAGAATGGGTTTTATTGTAATGCAGAACGAAGACCTTTCCTTCACATTACTCAATTCTAACGGTAGATTCATCTGTAATATGCCTCCCGAAACCATTCTTCTCTCCGCGAGAGATGAAAGCGGAAACCCCGTGTTCAGTCTTCATGGAAACTATTTTTACTATTCTGCCGAGCAAAGTGCTTTTCTCCCCTCAAATTATAATCCGTCGCTCGATGTGTACGGTGTTTCCTTCGATTCACCCTCATATTTTAATGCTCCAAAAGAGAATGTTTATCGTGCAAATTCAGGTTCACCCGGTACATGGGGCTTCAGACACACGGACGGACGCCAAATCGTATCAGAAATTTACAATTATGCTTATCAGTTTTCACAGGGATTTGGTGTTGTGCAAAACAAAAACGGTCGCATGTCCTTTCACAACGTAAACGGATATACACGTTTCACCGATCACACCTTCTATGCCCCCGAGCACAACGGAATTGAAAATCTGGGTTTTTATTCCTTTGAGCATGGCTTGATGCGCGTGAGAGAGCTGAAATTCAACTGGTTGGGCGTTAAAACCTACGAACGCGAATATGTAATAACGCCCGGCAACAAGGAATTTTTCATCCCGCGTGATTATAAAATCGAATCATATTTTGACGGTGTTTTTCTACTCTCCAAAAACGGAAAATACGGATATTTCAATTATCTGGGGGAATGGATATGCCAGCCTGTATACACATATGCCACACCATTTATTGAAGGTCTGGGTGTTATCGGATACAAAGACGGATCCAAGGGTATTGTAGATGAAAACGGTGAGTTCGTCGTGCCAATGGTGTTTGATGAGATTTCACGTTGCTCCGGCGGTGTCCTCACATTGTATGATAACGAAAGCGGTTGGTTTATTTTCAATAAGCTTAAAACAGATACGCCCATCCGAGATAACGAAACTCCCCTGCCGGATGATACTGTCCCCGAAACCAATGCCACATACACAAATATTGTTGATTATGCAAACAGTATCAACGCATCTCCCACTTACATTGCAGAGCAAGCGTCTTATGATTATACCATATGGCTGTATTACAATCCCGTTTCCAGATTTTCAAACGCGCTGAAATATGCACCATTCGCGCCAACGTATTTTGCTGATAAAGCAGCATATGATTATACCATGTGGACATACAATAATCCGCCATGCGCATTTTCCGAATCGCTCTATTCAAGCACATTTACTCCAACTTATGCCGCTGAAAAAGCGTCATATGATTATACTGTATGGCGGTTCTATAATCCAGTCCAGAGATTTTCAAATGCGCTGACCTATGTGCCTTTCGAAACGTCGTATATTGCCGATGATGCGGCGTACGATTATACCATGTGGTTATACAAAACAGCAAAAGCAACACCGTTTGAAAACGCGGTAAACACTGTCACTTTCAATACAACGTACACTGCCGATGCTCCTGCATATGACTACACGTTGTGGACCTTCAATGAGTTGAAAGCCAACGCTCATCCCATTGACAGTTCTGTCGCTTTTACCCCGGGATACATCGCAGAAATCCCGTCGTACAACTACACAATGTGGCTTTTCGATGAGTTTATGAATCCTAAAGTATTTATGAATGCGGTTGACGCTTCGGCTTTTGCCACCTCTTATCTGGCAGAGCAGGCTTCACATGACTATACTATATGGTTATATAAAAACGCAACCGAATAAATCGGTTGCGTTTTGTTATATTAGTTCAAACAGTGCTTGCATATTTTCCTCGGAATACTCGGTCTCACACGAGAACATGCGCACATATTCAATAATATCGTCAATTGAAATTTTACCATTTTCGCGAACCTGACCTGCACATATACAAGCTATAAGAATGCACCCGGCGAGACAAAACCGAACCTTTGAAAGTGAATCACCGTCAAAAACAGCCGCCATGAAGTGGCGGTAAATAAAATAGCAGGCAAGCTGTTCAAACGCGATAGCAAAAGTATCATTTTCCAAAAACGAATGGTCTTCCTCGGCACTGTTAAGAATATGTGTCCATCGTTCATCCAACCTTTCCAGTGAAAGAAACAAAGGACGTATTTTTTCAAGCCGCATTTCACTCAGTGAAAAGCCGTATTCTTCAGCAAGTAATTCAAAACGCTGTTTTACGCTTTTGCTTCGGTCACGCAATATGGCAAACGAGCTTTCACGTAGCTCAAAAATGATTTTTTCATGGTCTGTCAGCCGTGGCAGGAAGCTCCCATCCGAGCAAATTAATGAAAACGCATCGGTATGAGTGAGCACGATACGCGCTGCCTGCTCACAGCACAAGCCTATCCCCTTTTCAGTAAAATGCGTAAAATCATTTCTGAATCTGGGATGCTCGGTGCAAATTTCGCAAAGCGCATCTTCACCAAGCTCTATAATTATATCACACAATCCATTTTCATTCAGCATGGGACAACGTTCATTCGCATCAAGAGTAAAACAGTAAGCATCGCCACAGCATGAAATGTTTTTACGTATACGTTCCCCTATATCGTCTTCCGAACATTTATATTTTTGAAGAGTTTGGTAGTCTATATCTATTTCCCAGCCTATGCAGCAGTTGTGCTTGCAGTCACCGGCTATACATCTGAATTCATTATAATGATTTGGCACAAAAATGCTCATGGTTTCACCCGCTCCCCTCAAAATACAACATATTATAACACATATTACAGTACATTGCAATAAAATCAAAAACATAAATATTATCAATTTTTTAATAAATTAAAAATATCAGTGCAATAATAATAATATATAATTTACTTGTTTCAAATTTCGTGGGGGCGCAACGGTTTCGACGGGGTTTTTGAAGCAAGATAAGCGGGTAGAGTGGCAGGAACTCTTCAAAACTGCAAACTTAAAATTAAACGCTAATAGAACACAGTTAGCTGCTGCCTAATTACAGGCAGCCGTCCTTCCCGAGAGTATCGCGGCTCGGATAAGGGCGTCACTTAGCGATGAACGTGAACTGAGTTAAGCTTTGCCCTCGGTCATGATTTAATGAAGCTACGCACCGTGAAGTCTGTCATCGGACGTCCCGGTTACGGAATTTAAAACAATGACTGCACCCGGAGAAAGTTTTGTGAATAGGATTTCGGACAGGAGTTCAATTCTCCTCGCCTCCATAACTCAATATCAAGTAATTGATAAAATCAAAAAATGCGTCGCACAAGCAAGCTTTACTTGCCATGCGGCGCATCACTTTTTCTTAGCTTCGATACCCTTGGATAATAATTTCACCAAAATCTATGAAAATTGAGGCTGAAACAGGTATACACAGCTTACGGCAAGTAAAGCCATAAGCTGTGTATTTTTGTCTTTATTAATCTCAGAAAACGCGCGATAACGTTTTTCGCCTTGTTTTACAAGGTTTTTTCACGCAAAATCTACGCGATTTTAGCGTTGTTTCTGCGCGATTTTTGTTAAATCACAATAAATCATGCGGAAGGAGTTCAAGTCGATGTTCACATTAGTATATATACTTCTGCTTTTAGGCGAGCGTGTTTAATTGATATTGATAGTTATGCAACCATAACAGACGGGCGTTGTCAAAAGCCAAATACTCGGGTTATTATAAAATTCAATTAAACGATTATGCACGTCATTCAAAGAGCTTTTTATATTCGCGCGGTGAAATTTTTTCTTGCTTTTTGAATACTTTTGAAAAATAAAAGCTGTTGCAAAATCCGCATTGATCGGCTATCTCCGCCATGCTGAGGTATCTGTCAAGGCGGATTAGCTCCTTTGCTCTGTTTATCCGCATACGGTTAAGATATTCAACCGGAGAAAAAGAGGTATATTTTTTAAATATTCTGCGGAAATAATCCGGATTATAGCCCGATGCGGTAATATAATCGCTTGGCTTGAAATCGTTATTACCCAAATTTTCCGTCAACACCGTTTTGAACTTCAAAATAAATTCGGGAAAATTACTGTCGCTTACTGCTTGTTGGATATAAAGACAGATAAGATCCGCGATTTTTTCTCGCAATGCTTCTTTGATTGGCGCATTCTCGGAATCCATGGATACCAACATATAAAAAAGCTTTCTGAGGTTTCCGTCCGTATCCCTGACTGTGAAGGGATGAGCCGGAAAATCGCATTTTTTAATTTGGAAATGCAAATAAACAAACAGGACATCCGATTCGGCATTATGTACTGTATCAGGCGGTAACACCAAAAGCATTCCCTCGTCCAACTTCCAAACCTTATCGCCGATTGTAATATTTGTGTGTCCTTTTTCCTGATAGATAAATTCCCACACGGTATGGGAATGAAAATGACAATTAATAGTCGGTTTGGATGAACAGTAGCCACCGATATAATTCATACAGTTTCTCTGCCTTTCGTACATTATTATGATTTGAATACTAACACAAAAACTTCATTTTGTCAATAGGCTGAATGTAAAAAAAGTCGGTTTTGTATATATTTTAGTCTAAAATATCCATTGTACTGTTTCTGTCGCTATGCTATAATGAACTTGGAAATAAAAAAATTTTTTCAGGAAAGGAAAAAACAATGAAGAAAACTAAAACACTTCGCACACTTTTGATTGTTTCATTGCTGGCGCTGTGCCTTATGAGCCTTTGCTCTGCGGCAGTAAGCGTTGAGGATGTTACCTCTCAGGTAGGACCTCAGGTCACCCTGAAGGCAACCGGCAGCGAAGCAGAATCTTACCGGTGGTATACCTGCGATGACGCAGAGGGAACAAACTCTGTTATCATTGAGGGCGCGACAAGTTCCGTGTATACCACAAATTATCTTGATGTGGCAGGTAAGACATACTACAAGGTAGTGGCAGGTGACGAATCCGATGTCGCAACCGTTACTGCGACTATGCCTACCGAGCCTGTTGTACTTATGTGCAATAACGAGGCTGACCTTGCAAAATGGAGCATTTCCGGCTCCGGCAGAGCTATCGCCAACATTGACGGCAAGGACGTTTTTACTTACGTTCCCGCAAGTGACGGTATTACCAATTTCACCGCCTCTGTTGATGACATTTATCTTCAGGGCTACCCCTATGTTGTAATCAAGGCAAGCTATCCCGATTACACATGGAACAGCATACAGGTTTATATTAACTCTGACCGCTTTGAGCCCAATCAGTACAATATTACTGCCGGCTTCTCCATGGATAGCGGCGTACCCTGCAACCAGGGCTTTGCCACTATTGTTCTGGACGTACTCAACAATAAATACGAATGCTATGTTGACGGAGTAATTAAAAACAGCGGAAATGTTTCTGCCGACGGCGGTTCCGCCTGGAAGGGTATGCTGAGAGACCAAAAGCTGCGTGTCGACTTTTCCAACAATAACACCGGCATGCCCTGCTACATTGAATATGTAGGCTTTTTCCCCACAAAAGATATGGCGCTTAATTATGCAGGCGAAATGCCTCATGACGACGATGCAGCAAGCATTTTTGCGGCTCTCGAAGAAGAGGGTGCGCTTTCCATGCCCTATGGTACCGCCTCCGACAAAGCGACCGTGGAGGCTTATGCCCAAGAGCTGGTTGAGACTCTTACCGCAGATATTATCGACGGTATTGACGCTACCACCGTTCTTACCTTTAACGGCGGTGAGTACAAGCCCTCTGACGTAAGTACCGAGGAAGGCGAATACACCTTCTGCGTAAAGCTGGTTGTGGGTGATAAGACATTCCGCCGTACCATCGTTGAAAAGGAATTCACCATGACTCTGGCGGCTAAGCCCCAGACAGATGTATTCCTGCCCGACGTTTCGGTAGGTATCGGCGAAGGTGTAACTCTCACTGCGGAGCTTAAGGACGGCGTGATCGCCGAGACATACAAATGGTACACCTGCACCGATACAGAGGGAACAAATCCCGTTGAAATTGTCGGTGCCGATGGTGCGTCCTATACCGTAGCCGGCAGTGAAACAGTCGGCACAAGCTACTACAAGGTAGTTGTAAACGGTGACGAAGCACTTAGCTGTGTTGCTGTTGTTACGGTCGGTTATCCAACCGAGCCTGTTGTTTTCAAATTCAACAGTGATAAGGACCTGCAATACTTCTCCGCTACCGGCAAGGAAATTGTAAATATCGACGGCAAGACTGCGCTCAAATTTGACGGTGCTTCGCCCACCCCCAACTACGACGGTATGCTCACTCTGGCTGCAAACTACGTAAATGATTTTTACGTTCAGGCATATCCCTACATCGTAGTAAGCGCAAGCTACCCTCAGCATGATTACAACAATCTTGACGTATATATGGGTACCGACATTTACGATACCAGTACCACCTACGGTTTCTCCACTGCATACACCGGTATTGCAACCGCCTGCAAGAGCGGCTTTACCAAGACAATTGTCGATACCACCAAACTCACTCCCGCGAGTGGCTTTGATAAGCCGTATAAAGGAAAACTGACTGCTCTTCGCTTTGACATTACAAACGGTGAGTACAATGTGGGCAAGCCTGTTTATGTTGAATACATAGGTTTCTTCCCCACACTGGAAGTGGCTCAGGCATATGCAGGTGAAATGCCTGATGACGACGCGGCTCAGCCTATTATCGATGCTATTGAAAAGGCTGAAGTGGACGGTAAATTCTCCATCAAGTTCAGCCAGGCTGAAAAGGAAGATATTGCCGCTCAGACCGCACTTACCATGATTAACGAGCTGACCGCAAGCGCTGTTGAAGAGCTTAAGTCTGATTACAGCATCGTTGATTTTGCCATTGCAAATGCTAAATACACCCGTGCATCTCCTACCGGCAAGGGTACGTATACTCTCGATGCACAGGTTCTCGTAGGTAACGAGCCCTTCAAGTGCTCTCTTATTTCTACAAGTGTTACCATGAACCTTGAGGAAAAGCCCGCTCCTGTTGTTATGAGATTTGATTCTCAGGAACAGGTTACCGCAGCAAGCGTAAGTGGTGCAACTTTCGTGACCGAAGGCGACCGTTCCTTTATGAGCGTTTCTCCCGGTAACGGTACTTCCGATGTTGACCTTGAATATTCCAAGTTCTACGAAAACACTAATAAGAAGTTTAATTTCCAAGATTATCCTTATGTAAAAATGTCTTATAGACGTAAGGTCCCTGCAAATCTTACCGGTGTCGACGGAAAAGCTGCAACTGAGGCAATAACCATGTACGGTCCTAACTATTCTTCTTATTATATGATATACCCTGTTTCCGATTATGACAATCCATATTGGGAAGAGATGATAATCGATTTACGCGATGAAACTACTAAGCAGATTGCATTCTATAAAGATGGTGCTGTTGCTCCCGTATACGGAACCTTTCAAAAGAGTCCTGCTAATTCTATATGGGATCAATTAAAGGTTACAGACAATAATCCTGTTAGAATCCGATTGAGCCGTTATGGCACTCAGAACCGTACGATAGACTATGAATACATAGCATTCTTCGCTTCCGAGGATGAGGCTAAGATGTATCCTCAGGCACTTCCGGAAAATGCAACCTACGACGTTGAAACACTTTCCAAGGCAAACACTCTCACCGCTTCCGAAGGTGTTATAACTCAATCTCAGGCTCAGGAGCTGGTTGAGGAACACCTCAAGACCCTCGTATTTGCAACCAACTACAATATTGATACTGCAAACGCAAGATTTACTGCGCCTTCTTCTGCAAGCACAGGTACTTATGCGGTTGACGTATGGTTCGGCGGTGAAAGAAAAGAAGAGTACACTGTTACTGTTACCGTAACGATGGCTAAGCTTCCCGAGCCCACTATTGTATATCTGGATTCTTATACGGTGCTTGACACAATCACCGGCGATAATGCCGCTCTCACTCTGGAAGACGGCGTAATCAAGATGACCGTAAATAATGCCGAAAATGACGACGGCTTCTTCCTGCTGACCCGATTCCCCGGCACTGCCGATCGCTTCAGCGCCACACAGCTTCCTTACCTTAAGATGAGATATAAGATAAGCGGTATCAGTCAGGATGCCAACGGCAATCCTGTTGACCCTGCAACCGTTTATGCACAGTTCTTCTTCTGGATGACTGACTCCACCAATCCTGCCATAGCCAACGCTCAGATTCCCTGCCTCGGCTTCCGTCCCTACGGCGGCAGCTTTGAGGACGGCGATGAAATAGAGCTTATCATGGATACCTCCTATGTGCCTGCAACGGAAAAAGGCAAAGCAAACGGTTTCTGGGTAAGAAATATTACCAAGGGCGAAACCGAGTACACCGGTTACAAATTCTCCAGCCCCCGTTACGAGTACGATAAAGAGGGTTGTGAAAATGTAAAGAGAACTCCCAACACCAATTATACCCAGATACGTCTCAACTTAGCACGTGAGGCAAATCTTCCCCGTGAAGCAGAGGTTGCATACGTGGCATTCTTCGCTTCCTTCGACGAGGCAAAGAATTTCGACTCCGTTACCGACACACAGAGAAGATTCACCGAAGCTGAACAGGCACTCAAAAACAGTAATCCTCAGGATATTGTAATTAACTGGGGTAAGGTTGCCATGGAAAGAACCGAAATCGGCGACGAAAGAGCAACCTATAAGCCCGACGGCAGCTTTGATTATGCCGGTGTCAAGACACAGACGGTTACTGCAGCCAACGGTCTTGCAGCGTGGGTAGATTCTTATCTCGGCGTTGGCGCCGTTGCTGATATAAAGAGCTATGTAGCTCCTACCGCAACCACCAACGGCGAATATGTATTCGACGTTGCTCTGGAAAGCGGTTATCAGAGAAAAGTCGTAGAAAATGTACGTGTCGGCGTTGGTAAAAAGCCGGACGATTACATTATGGTCCGCTTCAATGACCCCGCGATTGTTTCCAAGCTGTCTGTTCCCACCGTAAACAAAACAACGGTTGAGGACAACCTTCTCAAGATTGACCTCACCGATCCCAGACACAGTTCACAGTTCAATGTGACGGTTGATATTCAGAAGCTGGGAATCGCTCCCTTTGACCTGGAAAACTATTCCTTCATACTTATGAAGCATAAGCGTTTGGGCGATACCTCCCCTGCTTCCTTCACCTTTAACACTCAGGAGGGAACAACCGGAACTGTTAACTATATCGGCATAGGCTGGTATGCGGACGAATGGTATTATACTCTGTACGATGCCTCCATCCGTGATAATGTGACACCCTGGACGTTCAGCTACAACCTTGCTACAAATAAGCTTGAAGAGCTTACCTCAACTCCTCTGTATCCTCATCCTGCCGCACCTGCGTTCAAAGGAACGGCGAAGAGCTTTACGTTTAATCTCGGCAACCGTATCTTTGCAAAGCGTGGCGCGGAAGTTGAATACATCGCATTCTTCCCCTCCATGGCGGATGCGAGAAACTATGTTCAGAACATGGAAGCACTTGAGGACGCAATCAGCGATACCACTGTTGAACTCAAGAATTACACCGCCGACATCGTATCCTACTACGACGGTAACACTCAGGCAATAGCCGAAGCTAAGGCGAAGGCTATCATTGAGGATAAGCTTTCTCACAAGGATGCAACAGTAGCCGTAATCACCGCAGGCTACACCGCACCTGTACTTGGCGAAACCGACGGAAGCTACGTATTCACCGCAAAGGTAACTCTTGACGGCGAAACTGTTTACACCACTGACAAAATTACTCTTACCATTGGTAAGGACGCTGACAACAGCGCAGTTGTATACAGATTTACCAACCCTGCATTTATAGAAACCATCAAGGGCGCAAAGGCTGAATATGACTATAAGTCTATGAAGCTTACAGGCAACAGCTTCACCTTGGAAGTAGGTGCAGATAATCCCAACGTTTCCGAGGCTTACGCTGTTATGGCACTTGACGCAACCTACACAGGAAGCGTTACCGCACTTATCAACGGTACAGTTACTGTTAATGCGGATGCCGACGGATACTTTGACATCAGCACAGTTACCGATGCAATCGACACTGTTGAGTTCACCTTCGAGGATGCAGACGCACAGATTGTTGCACTTGGCTTCTTCGCAGACGATACCGCAGCTGATGCTTACAACTTTGATGCAATTCCCACCGCACTTACCGATGCAAAGGCGGCATTCAACGGCTCTCACAGCTATGCAGCTGCAGACAGCAAGACTCTTGCTGATGCAAAGGCATACACCTACGGAACTTACGTTCCCCAAAAGCTTTCCGGCACCGACGTTGGATTCGCACAGCTTACCTACAGCGAATATGTTGCTTCCACTGCCACCAAGGGCGGCTCGGTTGACATAACGGTTACATTGTCTTACGGCGACAGAACAGCTACCTACTACACAGACGTTACCTATACTGCAAAGCTGGCAGTTGACCCCTATGAAGCTGATGAAGTTGAAACCAGCAAGGGTCACCGCTTCCTGGGCTATGACACCATCACTGCTCAGAATGACTTCTCCGCTGTTCCTCAGACTCTTGAATTCCAAATGATGGCTGAAAGCAGTCTTTTAATCGGCGAAATGAACATTCTTAAGAACGGTCCCATCGTAGTCAAACTGGTTGACGGTAAGCTTACCGTTGGTTCTCTGGTTGCAAATACTGTACTTGAAGCTGATACCTGGACACACGTTGCAATCACCGCAGACGGCAAGCTGTACATCAACGGTGTACTTGATAAGACCGGCAGTGCAGTTGCGTTCTCTACAACCGCACCCGTTATCGGTGAAAAGTACGCGGGTCACCTGTATGACGTACGCTTCTGGAGCGATATACGCACCGAAGCTGAAATCAAGGCTAACATGGAAGCCCGTACCGACAGCGACGGACTTTTGGCAAACTGGATGCTGAATGCGGCAAGCTATAAATGGCTGGAATACTTCGATTCCTCTGCAAACGAAAACAACGCAACCTTCAAGAGTACAGGCTGGTACAAGATGGAAGCAGGCATGCAGGGCGATTACTCCATCATTCAGTTCGGCGATACCCAGAGCTACTTTGCAATCGCTCCCCGCGATTACAACAGACTGCCCGAAATGTTCAAGTGGATGGCAGAAAATCAGCAGAAATACAATATCGGTTATATATCACTTCTGGGCGACGCAACTCAGAACAACACCTACTTCGAGTGGGATGTAGTACGTGAAGCGCATGCTCACATCGACGGCGTTGCACCTTACTCCATACCTCTCGGAAATCATGACTATCCTTCTACTTCACACGGTGTAGGTGCAGAATTCCGTGATTCTTCCATGTACCGCTATGCTTTCCCGTATGATGAGTATGTTTCCATCCACGGCGAAAACGGTGTCGGTAATGCCAAGAACACTTTTGGCGGCACCTTCCGTGGCGAAAAGGATATTACCAACGTTTACAGCCTGTTTACCGTCGGCGGAGTGGATTACATTATTCTCACACTGGAATTCGGTCCCCGTGATGAAGTGCTGGATTGGGCAGGCGAGGTGCTTACCAAGTATCCCGACAGATATGCAATTATTGCTACTCACTGTTACCTCAACATGGACGGTACACTTACCACCGCAAGCTCCAGTGCACAGTTTGCCGATGCCAACGAGGGTCAGGATATTTACGACAAGATAGTTACCAAGTATCCCAACGTAGCCATTGTTACCTGCGGACACACTCAGGGCCCCGAAACCAAGCAGCATCCCCACAACCGCGGCAGCGACTACCCGGATTCTCCCACCGCCAACGACTTCGGCGGCGATGCTATACAGATACTTGCCGACTGCTCCGCATACGCACTCAACTATCCCGACGGCGTAACCTATGCTTACGGCTCCGATAAGGCTAACGAAGCTGCTTTCGGTGCAGACGAGGGACTTATCTTCATGATGTTGTTCGAGGACGACGGCAAGACCATGCACACCTACGTATATTCTCCTCTCCACGATTCATTCTTCCGCTCTGTAAATGAGCAGACACATACTATCAAGGATATTGAAGCCAAGCCCGCACTCAATGTAGTCGGCACCGAGCTTAGAGAAGCAGGCAGTAACCAGAATCTCGGTATGCGCTTCAAGATGACACTCTCCAAGAGCTACAAAAACTTTGACGACGAAATCAAGGTTCAGGGTTACGGTATGGTACTTGTTCCCGCAGACGTAGTTGAAGAAGGCATTGAAGTAACTGCAGATATGTTCGAAGGCACAGAGCTTGAAGATATGGTTGTAGTTGAAGAGTGCAGCGATGCTATGTACTATAACGACGAAAACAGAACAGACTTTACCGTTGTTATCCACGGCATACCCGAAACCGAAGCTGCATACTCCAGACAGATTATGGCAAGAGCATACGTTGACTACACTGTAAACGGCGGCGAGGTACAGAGATTGTACAGCTACAAGACTCTGACCTGCTCCATGAACGATCTTGTAAACGCAGACTGATAAACAATGCGCAATTAGCTAATCACGAAATCTCACGAGTGAGCTTTCTGTTAAAAACAGCGGACTTAGTCCGCTGTTTTTAACATATATAAGCTTTCCGCTTGAGGGAAATGTGGGTTTTGCGTAGCAATCGTCGAATGAGGTGTTCTAAGTTAAAAGTAAGAGGTGTGTAAACCTCGTTTATCGCAATATCAAGCAACTGATAAAATTAAAAAATGCGTCGCATCGGTAACATTTACTTACCATGCGGCGCATCGCTTTTCCCTACCCTCGATAGCCTTAAACATTAATTTTACAAAAATCTATGGAAGTCTATGCTAAAGCAGAAACACACATCCCTTGGCAAATCAAGCCTTGGGATGTGTGCTTTTTTGTGTTGTTTTCCCATGCCTTTTCAACAGGAGTTCAATACGATTAAAAGATGACAGAAAATGTACGACCCCATTTGTGCAACAAATCACAGAAGAAAAAACATCGCATTTCGTTCATCTTCCCAAACTTATGGACACATTAAAAAACAAACTATTGTTTGTTTTTAATAATTATTAATCTATTTTATCTGTTTGTGCATTGATTTCTAAATTCCATGATTCATATTTATTGTTATATCCAACAACAACAACATCAAACTCTTCACCAGTGCTAACTATATTAGATAAATTCTCTATAAATCCATGACCAAGCTTTTTAAATTCTGAAATATGAATACTACCTACAAACTCTTTGCCATATAAATCGAATTTAACCAACACAAAGTACTTGATTATCTTTGTAACTACAGCACATGTAACATCTCCAATTTCTGGCTTTTGATTGATATTTAATCCAATGTTGTTTCTACTTCCCAAAGACAATGCTCTGTGTAATGCAAAATGTACTGCTAATCTCCATTCATCAGATAAAATCAGCATGCCATCTCCCTTATGTTGCCAATGATAACTTTTGCTTTTAGGTAAAAAATTCCCAATAAAACCCAAGCGATAAAGATCATTTAATACTTGAAGAAAATCTGTTTGTAAAATAGTATTTGAATAATATTTTGATATTCTTTCTTTAAGTTGCGCGACAGAAAACACGGTTTTGTACCCTGTAAAACAACTAATAATTGTATCAATGTCAGCTGAACTGTACAAGGCACGTAATTCTTCTCTTATTTCACCCAAGCTCTCATCCGAATACGATTTAGTCAAACTATTTAACACAGCAACAGAAAAAGATTTATTATTGTTATAGATACAATTCTGCGCAGATGTGATAAGTCTAACCATATCACGAGGCTTACACCAACTATTGTTCAATATATATGCCGCCGCTTCTACGCCATGTATTTCCTCGGGGAACCATTTTTTATATATTTCAAAACTATCAACTTCTTCGCAATCTGAACATACAGCAATTCTTTTCAACAAAATCTGAATTATAGGGTGTGCATACGAACTTGTATTACTATAATTCCAATTTAACGGCATGGAAAAACCTGTTATTACTTTGTTTATCTCCTTAGTAATAACAAATCTTGAAATTGCATTAAGAATTTCACTTCTAACGGAACATATAATTTTCATTTTGAAATGCCGAGATTTAGTAATAACGGAATTTAAACGTTTAACTGTAAAAATCAAGTCTCTTATTAAGCACAAATCTCTCTTGAATATTTTCTCATCGCCAAAATATGCCTCCAATTCATCAACAAATATATTATAAGGAATATCTGTCCTATTTACTTTAGAAAAAGCTTTTTCAGCTTCATCGATTAGAGAGGTAAATTTTTTATAATTTTCTTCAGATATATTTTCTAAATCAACTTCAAATTCAGGACCCGTTTCTGTCATAGTAGAATTATCTTTAAAAGGCCAAGCCATTTTAATTTTATTAGGGATGATACTTTTCTTTGTGTTTATTGGATCTTTTATACTACTGACTAATTTTTCATACATTTTCCAATATTCATCATCAACAAATAAATTTCTACTACAGTCTTCGTTGTCGGAAACAATTCTTTTAAAAAATAACCATCTCCATATATATTCAAAATCACAACTATCGACCAATGCATTTTTTTCAACAGTTATTGAAGTTAAAATGCGCCGTGAAATTTCATTTAATTCACTTCTTTTTATATCTGTAAAATCGTCCTTAAAAAATATAAAAGAAGAACATGAGGCTTCATCCATTTCTTTAAACCTATTATCTAAGTAATACAATAATGCCGTTTTTCCAGTTCCTTTGAAACCAGTAATAAAACAATTAGAACCCGTTAGCAAAGAGTCTAAATTAAAATGTTCAGCAACAACAAACGTCCTAATAAACTCATCAGAAACACTGAAATTTATCTCATCTTTTGCGTCTGGTTTTCCAGAATAAATATCCTTAATAGCAATTTCTTTCATATAAACACCTCTATGTTTAGATGTAATTTGATTCATATCAAATCAGATTTAAGACTAATCTTCATTACATTATTCTTTAAATTTAAACAGTGAGTGGCCACATAACAAGCACATATTATTTTCTTTTGGATTCTCTGTCCCACATATAACACATCTGTTTTTCTCTATTTTTCTATTATGATCTACCAGCAATTCTTTAAGCGCACTAAAAAAATACACAACATCCCCAACACAATATTCACACGCATAATTCTCACTATTTTCGGGATTCTGTATATAATTCTTAATTTCTTTTTCATTTGATGATAAAATTTCTTTTTCTATAATTTTTCCATTATCCTTTTTTATAACAAGAACTATAACATTATCAACCTGGGCATATTGCCGTGTTAATCTTCCTAAACTACGCACACCTATACAGCTTTTTATACAAACATCAACAATTACACCCCTCCACGAGGTTACAAAAAGCGTATTTAACGTGTTTTTAGATAACCATGGTTGTGCTCAGCAGGGCAAGTAATACACAAATGTGTATTATTTCGTTCCGTAATAAATTGCTGTAACCACAACAAAAAATATAAATAATAGTTATTAAAATATCCACACCGATACATTTTAAAAGCACACAGATTTTTCTTTTATGTAAATACTGTTTGATATCTTCAGGCAAGACAGATGATAATTTACTCTTTGCTCTCTTCATTTTTCACCAACTTCTTTCTCCACAACCTCAAGTAATTAATCAAAACATGAAAGTGTATTAATTTCTAAGAACTCATCTGCTATAATAATCTTAAAGATGCACTCACATTATACCACTATTGGAATTAAGTGTCAAGTCATCATTTAAAGTTTGAGTATTGAAACTGCAAGGGGTCATCGGTTTCAATACAGGATACTTTCAGTGTAAGTTGAATATCACTATAAATCAAGTAAATCACGATAAAATACGGTTATGGTTTTAGACGCCGTTTCGGATGACGTATCCGAGATGGCAAGGAAAGTCATATAACTTTTTACTTGAAAGTGATATTGTATGCCTCGCCTCCATAACTCAATATCAAGTAATTGTAAAATCAAAAAATGCGTCGCACAAGCAAGCTTTACTTGCCATGCGGCGCATCGCTTTTTCTTAGCCTAAAAAGCCTTGGGCATTAATTTTACAAAAATCTATGGAAATTGTGACTAAAACAAAAGCACACATCCCTTGGCGAATTAAGCCTTGGGATGTGTGTCTTTTTGCACTAATCTAACCTGCTTTTCCGACAGGGGTTCAAGACGAGTAATTGTGACTATAAAAGCTATATGTTGTAAATTGTCAAGTACAATTCATTAATTTAATAATATTTTCTAGCAAATTCTCAGTACAAACTATTATGGCTAACTTACTCCTAACTCTCGTTAGTCCTTGATACAACAATTGTTCAAACAGATAGTTAGGATTTGGGTGTAAATTAGATATTAGCTTGCCATTCAAATAACGCCAATTATCATCCAACACCATACAAACAGCCTCAAACTCCTGTCCGACAACATTGTGTGTGTTGTACTTGCTTGCCTGATAATCCAACTTATGTTTATATCGCGAAGGTGTATACGAAATATACGTATAACCCTCTTCGGCTAAACTTTGTGCTCTTAAGTGAGCAGCTAACTTATCATTCTCATAAAACAGCCTCACATTGGGAAAAGCATATTCACTTCTGTATTTCGTCAAATCTCTAAGGCATGTAATAAATAATGCCAATTCAGGATTAGTCCTTATCTTATTTGTTAGTTTATAGACATGTTTCTTGCACAATTCTTCAATTTTTTTCGCAGTCTCCATTCTCACTTCGGACTTAGAAAGTACTTGTCCACCGTCATATGAAAATAAACATAAGGCTTTTGTTTTTGACACCCAGCGTTGTATCTCGTTAAAAGTATCGCTATAAAGACGATGTGCTTCATCCACAATAACAACATCTACATCTCTAATTTCTCTGAAAAGCAGTTCCTTGGCCGGAATGATTTTAATATTATCTAAGCACGCATTTAGAGTGTGATGACCTTCACATATAATACCACTATGAACAATCAGTACCTTATAGAACGCTGACAAATCACGAGCAATATCATATACCAAAAGTGTTTTTCCAGTTCCAGGACCACCTGTTATACCAGAAAAACACCCCTGCGTATTATTCCAAAATAACTCAATTATTGCCTTCTTAATGTTTTCTTGATTTTCGGTGAGCAAATATTCACGTTTCAAAAATTTTTCTGGAGAATTTAAAGGAGGGACAAGAGTATTTGCTGGAAGAAAAACTTTATCAAGATCTATTTTTTCGTTTTCCTCCATAGAAGCCATTATATTTTTCAATTGGATTATTGACGTTTCAACAAGTTCTCTTGTGTTCGTAACAGTATAAAGTTTGTTACTAGATGATACGAAAGTGAATGCAAAAGTGTTTGGCTTGTTAATTAGTTTTAAGTAATGTAAATTTTGCAATAGCTGGTGTTTGATTTTTTCATCGGATACTTCGCTACTTTTTAATTCGATGTTCAAGCAGTACGATGATGTTATTTTGAGCAAATCAAATTCCCTGTTTAACTGTGGGACACTATATCCGTATATAAAGCCGTCAAAGTTAACATCGTTTTTTCCGATGCTATCGACCAATAACTTTATATCAATAATTTCCTGGTGTCTGTATTGCTTAGTAAAACCACACAAATATCTTACATAATTCTCAGACAATACAGGATCATGAGATAATTTTATAATATCCATTAATGAGAAAACTTTGTTTTTCATATAGTATAATGTTTTATATCAAATTATAATACTCCATAGATTCCTTAACTAGACTATCAATAAGTTCTTTGTGCTTTTTATAATCATCGTAATCTTTAAGTCTAATATCAAATTCTCTCCAACGAGCGTAATATGTAACTTCAAGACCTGCTTCTTCAATCAACTTAATTCGTTTGGAGTCTTCTTCTCCCTTAATTATAAAGTAAAGATAATTCTTCTTAGGTTTAAATGCAACAAAGTTTTTAGCAACACCATCTTTAGCTAAACCAATGTAAAACTTATTATACTTCAGCTCATATCCGGTGAAAACATTTTGCAAATCGTCAAAAATGCTATCGACATTTTTCATCATTTTTATTGTGGCTTTGCTTTCCCAATAATTCCTGTCTGTAATTTCATAAGCCTCCTCTTCCTCTGTTCCCATTGTTAATCTATCCAAAACTTTTGTAAATGCCAGAGAAATACTATCGCCATCCATCTTGTATGCAGATACTTGTAAGGCAATCAAAGGAATCGAACCATTAAATAGCGAGATTACATTCATAAATCTCCCGGTTATTTCTTCAGCAACTATTACAGCACAGTGATCGTACTGTGGATATCTCTTTTTCTCTGTATCCCAATACTCTATTGTTCTAATAATATGACTTGGATCTGTCGCGCCGAGCTGAACTTCTATTTCATATCTTGTTCCGTTTTCATCAGCCATCAATAAATCCAATCTACCACCCATTGGTTGGATTTTTTCTCTCTGTATAGGAGTTAAATCTCCCAAGCCTAAGACACTCGGATTGTTAAATATATAACTCTGAATCATATCTTCTTTTATTTCTGCATTGTTTTTTAATGATACTTTTTCTAATTTTACCAATTTAGCCATAATACACCTTCATTTTTGTTTATAAATTTCCATTTAATCTTTTTTAATCAACAATTATTCTTTACCTTATAATCAAAACACTAGTAAACTTTCATGCAACATATTCTTCAATAGTATTATACCATCATTGTCGTTATGTGTCAATATATCATTTAAAGTTTCTGTATTGAAACTGCAAGGGTGCGGGGGGTGACAGTCATCGGTTTCAATACAGGATACTTTCAGTGTAAGTTGAATATCACTATAAATCAAGTAAATCACGATAAAATACGGTTATGGTTTTAGTCGCCATTTCTGAGACGATATCCGAGATGGCAAGTAAAGGTATATATTTTTTACTTGAAAGTGATATTGTATGCCTCGCCTCCATAACTCAATATCAAGTAATTGATAAAATCAAAAAATGCGTCGCACAAGCAAGCTTTACTTGCCATGCGGCGCATCGCTTTTCCCTACCCTCGATAGCCTTGGATAGTAATTTTACAAAAATCTATGGAAATTGAGCTTAAAGCAAACGCACACATCCCTTGGCAAATTAAGCCTTGGGATGTGTGCGTTTATGCGCTGTTTGTGATTCATTTTAAAACGGCATTAGTAATTATCAATGTGTCATAGTTCGTCATCATGCCATTTGCTTTGCCGGTACAATCAGTCAACATCCTTAATCGGCATAAAATCTTCCAACGGTACCGCACTCTGGATGCCTGTGTAAGGCTCGAGCACGGGAAGGGCATTGCTCTCTCTCCACGTATCCTCGCCATCCAGAAGATTTGCAGGGGTATGGGGCTTATTGCTCCAATAACGATCTGCGTTGGTGTAACTGGAAAAAGCCGCCGTGCCGCCTATACCTACCGAGAAAAACTTATTTAATGTACCGCCGAGATAGCCGCGGGAGTTGTTATGGAATTCGTTAAGCGACTGGTACCAGCCTATATCGTCTGCATCAAGGCTTCTGTATGCCACGACAAGTGCCTGCTCGATGGTACAGGTATCATTCGGAGCTATGGTGGTAGCGGTAGTGCCTTTGATGAGTCCCAAAGCATTCATAAATGCCATTGCTTTATTTGCCCAGTCGGGAATTTGATTACCGTCCGAGTAATTGCCCAGAGCAGAATCATATACAGTATATCTTATATCCGAATTATTACGGACAAACTGAAGTGCACGGTAGAGGAAAGTAGCCATCTGCGCACGGGTCAAAGTATCGTTGGGTGAGAAGGTATCGGGGCCGGTACCGTTGGTAATACCTGCCATGACAGCCTTTCTTACATATATGCTGTCTGTGTCGGAGAATGAACCTGACGGAGCGGCTTCAATCTCTCTGCCCAGCATTCTTTCGGTCATTTTAACTGCAACCGAAACAAACTGTTCTCTTGTGCAGGAAGCTGTATAGTTTTCACCGAGGAGTGCTTTGTCGGTAAGCTGAAGCTGGGTTGCCCAGCGTACCTCATCTGTTGCCCAGTCGCTTATTTTCGCGGTGGTTTCTCTATCGGGATATACCGCAAAGCCATGAGGTGCGGCCTTCTTAGTGGTTGCACTCATAACCATTTTTGAACAATAATCATTCCACTGAGTGTTAAGACGATCCATGTGCCATTCATACGTTACGTACTCATATCCGGGCTTACCGTAAAACTCAGCAAATTCCTTTTTGAAATCCTCTTCGGAATAGTTGAAAAAGTCCTCTTTCGGATTGATTCCGCAGTAAACACATTGCTTGAAGTATACTTTTTCGCCGTCGGCATTGAGACCTGCGTAGTTCTTATCGGCAAGCACTCTGTCGCCGTATACGTGTTCCATCCGCTCTATGCTGTAAACGTCATACTCGTCGGCTTCCTTAAAGGTGTGGTTGGGGTCATATTCACAGATATTGCAGAATTTGCAGGAATAGTAATAGGTTGTGGGGTGCTGACAGTTCACATACTCTGCCACGCGGTCGGCGGTGATTAAGGGATTGATAAACTTATGACCGGGACACCACAGCTCTGCGGCTGATTCACCCTTCTTGAATGCCTCATACACATCTCCCTCATAGAGATAAAGCTGGTAGTTGGAGTACGAATAGTTTCTTATCTCATCGGTATCGATCTCCTTAATTGATTGCGACATGATGGAATACCATCCGTCAGGATAAACATCCTTTGACAAAAAGAGTTTAAATGTTCCGACATTTGCTCCGCCGCTGCCGTAATAGCTGTCGCCTACTGCTGCATTAATATTGATTATTATATCGATGTTAATATTCGGAGCAATCCACAGCTCTTTCAGTTCATGGGTCCATTCGGCAAAGCCGCCACTGTATTGAGCATTTTTTTCAAAATCAAGCAGTATACGTTTTATGTAAGACAACTGATATTCCGGATCCTTGTAATTATGCGCATTTGCCAGATAACGGTCAAGCGGCATATCAAGACCAAAAACATAAGGATTGTCCATTATGTAGTCAACAAATTCATCGTTAAATATTAAATCGTCATTATGATTGTCCACACAATAATGGTCTGCCTGCTCCTTGGTAAGCACGTAGCTCATATCAATCTGACCCTCAGGAATAGGGGTTGTAAATTTATATGTTACATATGCCTCACGGTTGTTTTCCTTCTTTACGGTCGCCTGATTGCCGTTTACGGTGATTTTTGAAGCATCGGTCAAGGTATACTTATCTTCTTTAAACTCACTCTTTATGACAACCTTGAATTTAACGGAGTATTCCGCACCTGCAATGAATGTGCCGTCGTGACTGAATCTTCCTGTCCATTCAACATTGCTTACTGTTGTTTTTGCTCCTTTCTGAAGCGAGGCAGTCTTTGAGGGAAGCTGACCGGCGGTAGGCTCGGGAACGGTAATCGTCATCAGATTAACGTCAGCCTCTGCCATAAGCTCCGCCGCTTTATCATAATTTATTCCCACAGCAAAGGAGCGGGTTACTACCGCCTGCTGTTTATCGGCGGATATATCAATAACATTCGCAGTTAAATCGTTGATTTTTGCTTTTCCGGAAACAAACTTTATGTATTTATCCTGACCATCCTTAATGCGGATGGTAACACGTACTACATATGTTTTTCCTTTCATAAAGTTGCCGTTATTGTCGAATGTCCCCTTCCACTCAACATCTGTTACATATGTGCTTGCGGTTTCGGGCACAGATGCGGTTTCCGCAGGCTTTGCACCTGCTTTGGGCGCCTCTACCGTAACATTGAAAATGCTCACAGGAGAAGCTGCCATAGTTGTAACACTTACTATCCCCATAAGCATACATGCACATAAAAGCATACTAAAAATTCTTCTTTTCATAACATAATTTCTCCTAAATTTTAATCAAACAATGTTTAATCAGCTAAAAATGTTACTGTAATATTTATCAATTCATATTATACCACCATAGCGTAAAAGTGTCAACCCATCTTTAAAAGAATGTATATCCCTATATTATACCATTTACGCACATCAGTATATAGAACGCTTTAAAAGGTGGCTGTGCATGTTGACAAAATTATTGTGTTGAGGTATAATGTTAAAAAAAGAATATTTGTATCAAAATAAAAAAGCCTTTTAAAGTCAAGTAGTGTGCACTTAAAATTAAAAAATGCGTCAGCAAAAATTATGAAAAAAATTAAAATCTCACAGATAATGGTTTGAAATATGAAAACTGTGTTTCAAAAAGCTGCAGTGCCGAAACAGACGACCGGAAACACAGAAGCATTTAGGCAAGCGAAAAAAGGTACCGTGGAAATCAAGCCTCTTGATAATCGTAATAAGAGGTGAATTCAACGATACCTTCACTTTAAAATGTTCATTTTTGCGCGATGAGCTAAGATTTTTTAATGAATATGAAAGACGGCTTCATAAGCTCATCCTGCGGACATGCGGTATGTAAAATTATTTGTTGAAGTATTCATCAAGCTTACAGTTGATTTTAGTTGCCGATTCATTAATGAAGATGTCGGAAATCGAGCTGTAGCTTTCCTTGATTTTTTCGCACTCCAGCTTTATCGCATCCTTCAGCGGAGTTAAATCCTGTACTGACAATCCGGTTGCTGATAATACTTTTGAAATATCAACACTTCTGTCAAGAAGCCTGTCCTGATCAAGACCAAAAATGTCCCCTCTCGTGTTTGAAGTTCCGTATTTCAAATAGGTTTCTTTGTCGACCCATTCATAGTCTGTTCCTAAGTATTCTCTGTAATATTCAGCAAATTCACCCCATGTAAGTTTTTCGTGGCTTGCCAAGGTAAAAGCTTCACCGTAAGCCTTCGGATTCAGGACAAGGCGAGAAATGTATTTCGCGGTGTTGCCTGACCAGTTGTAACCTGCTACTACGTCTTTGCCTTCAACTGGCAATAGAACCTTCTTTCCTTCTAAGCTTCTCGGTATCAGAATGGGAGCAGGTGTTGTAATGAGAGAAAGACTGCGGTAGTAAAACGATATAACAGGTCTTATGATTGTCACCTTGTTCTTATACGGTGAAGCGTTTATAATTCTTTCACAACGGCTTTTGTACATTGCATAATTTTCTTCATTGAGTAAATACGGATCATCTGTAACATCAATGAGTTGGGGTGAAGTTTCCTTTATCGGGTGTTCAAGATCGGCATAAACACGATATGATGAGAGAAAGATAAGCTGTGAAGCGTTGTCTGCAAGCAAGTTCAGTCTTTCAGTGTACATTTCGGGATTGTAGTGATGAAAGTCGATGATAGCATCGTATTTTTCACCTTGCAAAATATCTTTCAATACGTTGTTGTCGTATGAATTTACTTTGAAGTATCTTACCTGACTGCTGTTTTCAAGACTATCTTGGGTTGTTACATCAATTGAGTATCCAAGCTCCGAAAGTTCACGGACTGTATGTGAACCGATTGAACCGGTGCCACAGAGAATAAGTATTTTACCTTTCATTTCTTAAAACCTCCCATGTTGTTTGTACTTCTATTATAAACATTTATACTGCTTCTGTATATTGTTTTTTTAATGTAAAATACCTATTTTTTAACCAAAAAGGAGTGAAACATATGAAAAGTGTGCCCATCGCAAAATTTGATGATAAACAGAAAAAACCTATAAATCTATTTGCTGATAAAAGAATCACTTGTAAAAGTATACCACATTCCCATAATCATTATGAGCTGGAAATGATTGCGAGCGGAAGTGGTGAATCGGTGCTTAATGGCGAAAAAATCGAACTGAAACGAGGAAGCGTGTATATCCTCAAGCCTTCCGATGTTCACAGCCTTTGTGCTTTGCCGGATAAAAGCCTTGAAATAATGAACATTTCCTTTCTTGAGGGCACCTTTTTTAAGGAATTATCTGTTCCCGTGCTTTTTGGCAAAAAAGTAAACATTGCTGTTTTGGATGAAGAAGACATAAATATGGTGTTGTCGGTTTTTATGGTAATGGAGAATGAACAGCAAAAAGGTAAACCCGACGTAGGTATTATGCAGGGGTGTGCAAATGTAATACTTAGAATTATAATGCGAAAAATGGACTGGGATTTTACCCCAAAACGACAGGACGAGCTTGCGGATGCACTTCATTTTATTTCCGAGAATTTCTGTGACCATATAGACCTTACATCCGTTGCAAGACATGTTGGATTCACTCCACAGTATTTTTCAAAAATATTCCACCAAAGAATTGGAAAAAGCTTTAAAAAATATCTTTCGGAATTAAGAATAACGTATGCTGTAAAACTGATGAAATATAACGGATTTAATTCAACCGAGGCAGCCTTTGAATGCGGGTACAATTCCTATTCTGCATTTCTCAAGGCTTTTAAGGAACACACAGGAGTGTTGCCGAAAAACTATATGATGTATAAAGACGAAATGTAAAAACATATTTTTCAATCAAATCCAACACATATTTTACTTGCATGCGGCGCATCGCTTTTCCCTGCCCCGATAGCCTTGAACAGAAATTCAACTGAAATCTTCGAAAACCGAAACTAAAACAAATGCACACACCCTTTGGCAAATCAAGCCTCGGGGTGTGTGATTTTTCAGCTGTCATTATTGTTTTGAAAATTCAAGAGAGCTCATTTGACATAAAATTTTTTCAATACAAATCTTCAAATTTCTTCACTCTTCAATGCCTATTGCTGATTTTATAAAATACTCATTTTGCTTTCACAACAAGCGGTGTTTTGCTTTTGTTAAAGAACCAATCTCTTGCGTACACCTTAAATTCATATGCTGTTCCGGGGTTAAGTCCGCCGATTGCAATAGAATAGTAATCACTGTAAAACTCGCAGGAAGCATCTATGTGGAATTCTGCATTAACGGAATTTTCACCAACCAAGTTACCGTCCATATCGTATACCTCAAGGAGATATGAATGTATATTGTCTTTCTTTTCCGCAGCCGGAAAATAAAGCGTTGCATATGTATCCTTTTTATCTATTCCCATATATGCTGTTTTCGCAAATTCTGCAGGAACAGATGCGGCCTTTCTGCTATTGACGTCATATACTTTTTCACCGATTTTAAAATGCCAGTCTTTTCCGCATGATTTGGTGCAAACCGAAAAATCCTGTTCCTTCTTTTTACCTTCGGTAAGCGCTATCATTTCATCCGTCCAGAAGCTTAAACGCTCAAGATTTACCACATCATCTTCAACAGTCATATAAAGAGCATGTTTGGTTCTTAAATTTTCACCATTTATAGGTTTTTCACCGTCATGTCCGTAATTCAGAGTAGAACAGTTTACGGTAGTATAATTTGGTGCACCCTCTTCGCTTGGCTGCCATATAGCGGCTTCGTTTACAATTGAAGTATGGGTATGACCTGTAAAAATTACAAGGTTCTCAAAATCACGCACGTTTTCGGGATCGGATGCCAGTTTATATTTACCTGGTGTTGTATTCTTTAAAATATCATGCTGAATATAGAACACCGGCTTTCCCGCATTTTCTCTGCAGGCTTGTTCGATAAATGGTTCTGCAAGCGTTTCTTTTCCCCAATGTGCACCTATAAAAGTGTACCCACCAACTTCTTTTTTGACAACCGGACTGTATTGTTCGCTGAAGACAGCAAGCCAGTGTTCAAAATCACCGCCATTAAGTTTTTCCTGCATTTGAACCCGATTATCATGGTTGCCGTAAATACACATAAGTACGGTTGATGTTCCTGAAAACACTTCATCAAAAATCGCCTTTAATGTGCCGATTTCTTTCCTCGAATTCAATGTTCCTTTTTCATGTGACCAAGTCTCGTAATCGCAGGCATTTGACATATCACCGGGAACAAGAATAAGATCCACACCGCGGTTTTTAAACCAATAAAGCGTGTATCTCCACCATTCCTTTTGCATTTCACCGTAGTATCCGATTTTTCCCAAATGACCAAAGTATTTAGGGTCATTATGACCGTTAAAGCCAATATGCAGATCGCTTATTATTCCTACTCTTAATTTATTACCGGTATCCATGCTGTTTCTCCTTCCAAGCGCGTAATTTAAATCTAATACAAATATTATAGCATACTGTTAGTTTAAATTCAATACGAAAATGAGTAACACATCACTTTTAACAATTATGATATATTGAGATTTCGATTTTAATAAATTTACAATCAAAAATATATTATCTATTGAAAAAAACGGCATAATGTGTTATAATATCAAAAAGTAACCATTTGTAAAAGTAAGGGTAATTCCTTAAAATAAAGGAGATGCAAAAAATGAAACTTGGTATAGTAGGACTCCCTAATGTGGGAAAAAGTACTCTTTTTAATGCGATAACAGGTGCAGGTGCTGAAAGCGCCAACTACCCTTTTTGCACTATTGACCCCAATGTTGGTGTTGTGTGTGTTCCTGACGAAAGACTTGATAAGTTAGCTGAAATGTATTCTCCCGAGAAAATCACTCCGGCTATTATTGAATTTGTGGATATTGCAGGGCTTGTAAAAGGCGCTTCTCAGGGTGAAGGCCTGGGAAACAAGTTTCTTTCTCACATCCGCGAGGTTGACGCAATTGTTCATGTTGTCAGATGCTTTGAAAACAGCAATATAATTCATGTCGACGGCTCAATCGACGCAAAGCGTGACTTAGACGTAATCAACATGGAGCTTATACTGTCTGATATTGAAATTGTAGACAGACGTATTGACAAGGACCGCAAGGTTCTTAAGGGTGACAAAACGATAGAGCCCGAGCTTAAATTACTCGAACGCGTTAAGGAAGTGCTCGATAGCGGTGTTTCTGCGCGTACAATCGAGTTGACTGCAGACGAAAAGGAAATTCTTGACACCGTTCCTTTGCTCAGCCGCAAACCTGTTATTTACGCCGCAAACATTAACGAAGATGAAATTGCGGACATTGATGACCTTGAGAACAAAAATCCCTACTACGCCGCAGTTGTTGCACATGCACGTGAGGAAGGCTCGGGTGTTATTCCGATTTGCGCAGGAATTGAGGCTGAGTTGGCAGAGCTTGATGATGATGAAAAAGAAATGTTCCTCGCCGACCTGGGACTTAAGGAATCCGGTCTCAACAAGCTTATTAAAGCAAGTTATTCGCTTCTTGGTCTCATCAGCTTTTTGACGGCGGGTCAGCCTGAAGTTCGTGCATGGACAATTACAAACGGCACAAAAGCTCCACAGGCAGCAGGTAAAATACACTCGGATATTGAACGTGGTTTTATTCGTGCCGAAGTTATTTCATATAACGACCTCATGAGCTGTGGCGGAATGACCGCGGCAAAGGAAAAAGGTCTTGTACGCAGTGAAGGAAAAGAATACGTGATGAAAGACGGAGATGTGGTCCTCTTCCGTTTCAATGTTTAATTCGTGATAAAACAAATACCTCACCGAAAACGGTGAGGTATTTGTTTTGTTAAGATAATTATTTGTGAGCTTCGATGATGATATAATCAAAGCCCTTAAGCGACACTTCAAACGTACCGTCTGAGCTAAGTTTTTCGTCGGTCATTGCATTGGTTACGTTTTTATATTCACTTTCCAATTTGAAGGATGCATCAAAAGCTTTTTCGAACGATGCGCATATTGCCAAAAGCTTATCATCAAATTGGAAAACGCTCACCTTGACGTTAGGGTTACTGCACTTAATGGCAGGCTTTATATCACTGTAATATGATATAAACTGCGCTTTTTCAACATCAAATCGATCGTAGATCTTCCATATTTTCGACATGATTTCAAGCGGTTCACCGGCGTCATTAGATTTAGGAATGATTCCGAAAGGCAGGCAGGTAGCAAGAGCCATATTGAAATCCCATACAGGCGGATTAAGATAGCAAAGCATGTAAACGGGAATACCCATATTTCTGCCGGTGTAAAGACCCCTGAAATAATCATCCGGCAACTTTTCAAGCTTACCATTCATAAATGCCGATTGGAATGCCTCACCATCCCAAAGAGAGGTGGCAAACGAAAGTGCGGGAAGATTAAACACCGAGCCTGCGTGACAGTTAATGATACCGCCTCGTTTTTCTACAATAATTTCGTACAATTTCTTCATGGTTTTGCGCGTTCCCCAAACAGGGTACGTATAGTGCAATTTACCGTCGGGTGTGCGGAAACCGCAACCATGTTTAGTGTTGAGACAAACGCGCTGATAAGGCGTTCCGTCAAGATAAACACCGTCAAAGTGAAATTCATCTATGAGTTTTTCCAGATTTTCCGTAAAATACTCTGACCAATCGGAATTCTGGCAAACCTGTATATCTCTCTGCGGAGGTCTGCGATTCCAATACCACCGATTGTTTGACTCGGTTGACAACGCTATCGTTTCGTGGTATTTCTCATGAAAATACGGTGCCAGCGTTGACATTTCGTATCCAAAATACGGAACAACTTTCATTCCTCTACGGTGTGCTTCATCGACTATGTAACGGATTCTGCGTGCGGTACGTGTCGTGAGCCTTGGAGAATTTTGCATATCATTCCACTTTTCATGGAGATAAAGTACATTAACTCCCAGTCTTTCAAGGCGGTCAAACGTGATTTCATCCGTGTCGCCAAAAGGCTTGGAAAGGAATTCTTCATAGTCATCGGGGATTTTTTTGAAGCAATCGATGTGAACAGCTTTTTCCTTGAAAATATTTTTAGGCATTGGTTTTATCGGTGTCGCCATCATGCCGAAACGGAATGTTATGGGGAACAGATTTATACCCTGTGCCTGTGTATGCTCCTTCCAGAAATGAGGTTCTTCATCAAAAAGCCTTATGCGAAGTAAGACATGATCTTCTTTTTTAAGGATTTCCATGCAGTCCTTATTATCAAACGGTTCAAAGTTCACCTGGCTGTCGAAGCAGATAAAAAAGCCGAGATTATCATTGGAAAGGAATATCTGTTCTCTGAACGGCAATGATAGATCCTTGGTGAGAAGTCCCGCTCGTTCAAAGGCTTCCATGCCCTCGTCATTGCCCCAGACATGATTTTGGAAGTATGTTGCACACTCAGTCTTAATAGGTATTTCCAACCACAAGCGCGTAAGTCGGTAATCGTAAGGACCCATTGTCTCTACATTGATAAGATTTCCGCGAGGCGCAATTTTCACAGTGGTATCAATGCAACCGTCATATTCAATGTGCATAGCCGTGTTAATGATAAAACGGCTTGTTTGAGATGTGGAACAAATTTCAGCAAAGGATTCGTCGGAGTCATCCATTACAAAGTTCATCCAATCTTTCCATTCACAGTCAATGCCGTCCTCTGTTCCAACGAAGCGAACAGGACCTGCAAGAATCTCTTGATTCTGTGAGATTACAGATTGCAAAAACGAATAATTGCCCGAAGCATATTCCCTTCCCCATACACCGGCTTTTATTGAATTGCCATCTTCATTTACCGTTACGGGGGTCCATGGTGCCATAACTTTTTCTTTCATTTGAGTTCCTCCCTGATTTAACCGCTTATTACAAAAATATATAATATTTAACATCCCGTTTTTACACATTAATAATACAGCATATTTGCTTCTTAAGCAATATATACAACGACATTTTTTTGTATAAAACGATTTTTATATTGAAAAATAATACACTTTGTGATATAATTCCTTCGGGTGATTAAATGGATAATGCTATTGATTTTTATATTAATAACATCCTGACTATTATACGTAAAAGCGGTGGCAGTGAAGGATTTGTATTTGATTGTCCTCGACGTGAAGCCGATGGGTTTGTATATTTCACCAAAGGAAATGGTACATTCACGGATGAAAGCGGTCACGCGTACAGTGTCGGTGATTCGACGCTTGTTCTATTAAAAATTGGTGACAAATACAGATTTGACATCGTTGGTGAGTACAGCTATATAACAAGTGCATTTAGTTTTATGGCAAAAGACAATGATACATTCGCTCCCCTGCCTAAAGTTATTACCTGTTCCAAATCTCAGGAATACGAAATTGAGGAAATACTTGACCATTGGCAATCCAGAAATCTCGACAGCTACATGCGTTGCAAGCTGTGCATACTTAATTTTTATCTGGATTTAATGAGTAGCATCCAAAACACGCAAAACACATGTGATGAAATTGTTTCTAAGGCAGTAAAGTTTATACGCGAAAACTTCAAAACCAATTTTTCCGGAAAAGAACTTGCATCTTACTGCGGTGTATCCCAATCAAATCTTCGCATGAGGTTTCGTTCACAGATTGGTACGAATATTACCGGTTATCGTGATTCATTAAGAATTACGGTTGCAAAAGAAATGCTTTCCAGTCATTTATTTTCAATAAAAGAGACGGCATATGAGCTTGGTTACTGCGATGTATATCATTTTTCAAAGGTGTTCACTGCCGTTGTCGGAACAACACCTGCAAAATTTTCCAAAATCAAACAGAAAAGCTGAATTGTCATTACAGACAATTCAGCTTTTTTTAATCAGCCTCAGAAATGGTTTTGCTACCGCGTTCCAGTGAGACAACTCCTGTGCGACATATTTCCAGAATAGTAAATTCTCTCATGAGTGCAATAAAAGCATCAATTCGCTTGCTATTGCCGGTTATGCGCATCACCATAGAATCCAACGTGTAATCAACGGTTTCTGCCTTGAACGCTTCAGCCGCCGCACGTATGTCTTCACGTGTGGAAGCCTCATTTTTCACTTTAATGAGCATCAGCTCACAGTTAACGCTGTTTTCGTTCTCAAGTTCCTTGACTTTAAGCACATCCGGAAGCTTGCAGAGCTGATTTATAATCTGATTATTTAACTCTTCTTCACCGTTATATGTAACCGTGATACGCGAATACTCATCCGATTCGGTTTCACTTACGGTAAGAGAGTTAATGTTAAACTGTCTTCTGCGGAACATGCTGGTCACACGGTTAAGAACACCTGCCTGGTTTTTTACCAAAACAGCTATTGTGTATTTAGGCATATTATTCACCAACCTTTACTATGATTTCTTCCGCCGTGCCGCCGGGCGGCATCATTGGAAGAACCAGTTCGTCTTTATCAATTCTGCAGTCTATCAAAAACGGGCAGTCGGAAGCAAACGCTTTTTCATATGCGCGACCTAATTCGTCAGGACTGTTCACACAAACAGCATCTGCGCCGAAAGCCTTCATGATTGCAATAAAATCTGTTTTTCGGTCAAGAACAGTAGCAGAGTAGTGTTTATCGTAAAAAAATGTCTGCCACTGCCGCACCATTCCAAGAACACCATTGTTCAGCATGAGTATAACAACCGGTATCTTGTTTGAAACCGCAGTTGCAATTTCATTGAGCGACATACCAAAGCTTCCATCTCCCGTAATCAGAACTGTCCTCTTACCTGTTCCGAAATATGCACCAATTGCCGCACCGATGCCAAAGCCCATAGTTCCCAGACCCCCGCTGGTAACAAATCTTCTGGTTTTTGAAAATTTCACTATCTGTGCTGCCCACATCTGATGCTGACCCACGTCGGTTACAACAGGAGTGTCTGCGTCAAGATATTTATTTAAAGCACTAAGAGCAATGTGAGGTGTAAGAAAATTGCGGTTATCCGCACAAGAGTTTTCATATTCTTTGAATTTTGACACCTGCATCATCCATTCAGTGCGCTTTTTCTTCTTAAGAGCAGATATGAATTTTTCAAGTGTAAGTTTAACATCGCCCTTTAATTCAAATGCAGGAAAAACATTTTTAGAAAACTCGGCACTGTCGACATCAATATGTATTATTTTTGCAGACGGAGCAAATTTGGATGCATCACCTGTGGCACGATCACTGAAACGCACACCCAGTGCAAGTATACAATCTGCGCTTGCCATAGCCGCCGAAGAAGCATATCTGCCGTGCATACCCTGCATACCAAGAAAACGGGGATGATCGGACGGAACACCCGAAATACCCATCAAAGAGCACCCTATCGGTGCATCAATCAAATCAGCAAGCCGAATTATCTCATTTTCTGCACCCGAAATTATTGCACCGCCGCCAAAGTATATAAAAGGACGTTTGGCAGATCTCAGACACTTAACGGCGTCCGAAATATCCTCACAACCATACTTCTCCTGTTGACTAACGGCTGATTTCGATTCATACTCGCATTCTGCTGTTTGTACATCTTTAGGTACATCAATAAGAACAGGGCCAGGTCTGCCGGAGTTTGCAATGAAAAAGGCTTCGCGGATAGTATCTGCCAATTTATCAACAGAGTCAACAACGTAGTTATGCTTTGTAATGGGAAGAGTAATACCCGTGATATCTATTTCCTGGAATCCGTCGGTGCCGAGCTGATAAGTAGGAACATTCCCGCAAATTGCCACGAGTGGTACAGAATCAAGATGAGCGGTTGCGATTCCCGTAACAAGATTTGTAGCACCCGGACCCGAGGTGGAAATAACAACACCCACCTTACCCGTAGTGCGTGAGTATCCGTCTGCGGCATGCGCCGCACCTTGCTCATGTGCCGTGAGAATATGCTTTATTTCGTTCTGATATTTATACAGCGAGTCATATACATCTATTATCTGACCGCCGGGATATCCAAAAACGGTGTCAACACCCTGCTCAATAAGCGTTCTGACAATTATATCAGCTCCTGACAGCACCATTGCGCTTCTCCTTTACATAGTTTTATAAACTTCAAAAATACCACAATTTTCAATAGTATATCACAACTAAATTAAATATTTTGTAACAAATTATGTATAAATATTGACTTATCTTTTTTCACATGTTATAATGAACACGTTAAAATTAATAAAATTCGAGGAGATATTATGAAAAAGTACATTCCGATAGCACTTCTTGTTCTAACCTGCTTATTTAGTATAATCTCACTGTTTCACGTTAGTGAATTGAATGATGAAGTGAAAAATCTTAAAACAGCATATAACAATTCTATCAATGACATTTCGAGATCAATAAATAATATACATTCCTCAATTGACAATAAACTCGAACAGCAAGCAAATCTTCTTTCATCTACGGAAAGTGAGTATATCAAGCCCGACATTCCCAACAAAACCGTGGTTCTTCGTTATTCTGTACTTCCCAAGCAGTTCGCCCCCGATACAACCGCCGTGTGTGTTATTTGTAACGATACACCTTACCCTATGACATACGAAAATGGTAAGTATATTGCCGATATTACATTGCCCTTGTTTGAAGAATCACAAATCACAGCCGTACAGCTTGACGACAACGGCACTATACGTACACAATCCGTGAGAGATTACTACTCTCCAAAATATGATTTCATTCCCAGCGTCTATGCTCATTATATCGGCAACAGCAGAGGCGTGTACGCAAATGAAGTGTATCAGAAAAAATATAACGGTGACATTGAAATCCGACTTGAATCCAAAGGCAGAGAGGTTAAAGCTGAAAAAATCATGCTTCTCGAGTACATCAACGGCGAGCTCATAGCAACAACAGAAATCCCCGAAAATCACAAGCGTACTCTTTCAACTTCGGGTAGTACCATTCACGCAACGCAAGAAGCTGCTGTGCCTGTCGACGGTTATAAAGCAACTGACCCGTATTACTATTTTTATGATAAAACTGCAGCAATACCTTACGATAGTATTTACGAATTGTACGTTGAAGTCGTAGACACATACGGTCTGCGTCACCGCGTTCTTGTTGATATTGAGAAAATTGACAAAAATGGCAGAAATGTTGATTTAATAATGTACCACGGCATGGAAGGAACGATTTATGACATGCAGGGAAATTTGCTCTGTGCTCCCGGTGTTAGCGTCACCATAGGCGGCAGCGATTACGAAGTAAGACAGAAAATTGAAACAGCAAGCGGAAAATAAGCGATTAACAGTATATAAAAATCGGTCAGGTTAAACCTGACCGATTTTTGTATGTGTAATTATCTCTTGGAAAGTACTTCTTTTTCGTACTTTTCGATTTCGTCAAACCATGATGCATCAGCCTTAACGCCGCAGTTTTCACAATACTGTGCCCAGATATCGCCGAAAGGCATCATCTTGAGTTCTTCCTGAAGAACCATCAGTTTTGTAAATTCGCCCTTCTCCTGAAGTTCCTTAAGCATCGCATGAGGTGTGCAAAGCGCCATGAGAAGCGCCTTCTGCCAACTTCTGAAACCTACAACCCATGCGGATACACGGTTTATGCTTGCATCAAAATAGTCAAGCGCCATGTAAACACGGTTGAGAGCATCACAACGAACGATTTCCTTAGCCATTTCCTTGGTTTCGTCATCAAGGAGCAGTACATGGTCGGAATCCCAACGGATACCACGGGTAATATGTAAAGCAACCTCAGGGAAGTAGCAAAGAAGTGCAGGAATCTTATCGGAAACAACCTCGGTAGGATGATAATGACCGTTATCCATGAGAGGCAGACAGCCCTCGTGGGTAGCAGCAAAAGTAAGAGTGAATTCAGCAGAACCTACGGTATAGGACTCAACACCGATGCCGAACACCTTGGACTCTACGCAAATCTTAACCTTAGCGGGATCAAAAGGCTCGGACATAATTTCCTCGATGGACTTCTTGTACTGCATACGAGGACCCATGCGGTCAGCGGGAACATCCTTAAGACCGTCGCCGATCCAGATGTTCATAACACAAGGGATACCGGTTTCTTCAGCAAAATACTGAGAAATACGAACGCACGCCTTACCGTGTTCAACCCAGAATTTTCTGATTTCTTCATTGGAGCTTGCAAGTGTAAGACCATCAGCCTTGGGATGAGAGAAGAAAGTGGGGTTGAAGTCGATACCCATGTTGTTCGCCTTTGCAAACTCTACCCATTTAGCAAAGTGCTTGGGTTCAAGCTTGTCACGGTCGGTATAACCGCCTTCTTCAAAAATAGCGTAGCAAGCATGAACATTAAGCTTCTTCTTGCCGGGGCAAAGAGACATTGCCTTAGCCATGTCAGCCATAAGCTGCTCGGGAGTTCTTGCTTTACCGGGATAGTTACCGGTTGTCTGGATTCCACCGCTGAGAGGACCGTCATGGTCAAAACCAATAACGTCATCGCCCTGCCAGCAGTGCAGAGATACAGGAATTTCAGAAAGCTGTTTGAAAGCCTTCTCGACATCTATGCCATATGCGGCATATTTCGCTTTAGCGAGTTCAAAAGCCTGGTTGCTCATTGTTTTGTTTCTCCTTTAATTTTATATCAATTTAATAAATCTTTCGTATGCGGCATCCCATGCCTCGGTGTTTTCGGGTTCGTATTTTACTATTTCAAAGGAATTTCTGATTATATGGCGCGCTTCCGCGATATCCTTGATTTCACCCATGGAAATAGCCTGCACAACAATATTACCGATAGCTGTTGCCTCAACGGGACCTGCAAATACAGGACGTCCGCAAGCACTTGCACAGAAACGGCAAAGAGGAGCCTCTTTTGTTCCACCGCCGACAATGTTAATAAAGGGAGTTTTCTTGCCCTTGAGCTCGTCGATTTTTTCAACAGTATATCTGTACTTAAGCGCAAGGCTTTCAAAGATACAACGGATTATCTCGCCCTTGGTTTGAGGAACGTACTGGCCTGTCTTTTCGCAGAACTCGGCAATTCTCTTAGGAAGGTTGCCGGGTGCCATAAAGGACGCATCATCGGGATTGATGAAGCACTTGAAGGGTTCACTTGCCATTGCTGCATTGGAAAGCTCGTCGTAGGTGGTTTTTTCACCCTCGCGTTCCCACTGGCGCTTGGATTCCTGTTCAAGCCACAGACCCATAATATTTTTGAGGAAACGGATGGTATTACCGTAACCGCCCTCGTTTGTGAAGTCATACTTTTCGGAACCTTCATTGATGATAGGTTCGGGAATTTCGGTACCCATAAGAGACCATGTTCCACTACTGATAAATACGAAATCTTCTGTTTTTGAGGGTACGGCAACAACCGCAGAAGCAGTATCGTGTGCACCTATATTGATAACAGTTGCATCAGTCTTACCGATTTCATCGATAACTGCCTGAGAAAGAGGTGCAAGCTTTGTGCCGGGCTTAACTATATCTCCGAGAAGCTTGGTCGGGATGCCGAATTTATCAAGAAGGTCATAGGACCAATCCCTTTTCTTGGCATCCAGCATCTGAGAAGTGGAAGCAATTGTATACTCGGTTGCCATTTTTCCGGTGAGGAAATAGTTGAGAAGGTCGGGAATAAACAGCATGTTTTCAGCACGGCTAAGTGCATCCTTGTCAGCGCTGATAAGCTGATAAAGAGTATTGAAATTCATGAACTGAGTTCCTGTTATTCCGTAAACATCGGACTTGGGAACGATTTTGAATGCATCCTCAAAATTGGCAGTGCGAACATCTCGGTAGTGATAGGGATTTTCCATAAGCTGACCGTTTTTGTCAATCAAACCGTAGTCAACACCCCATGTGTCAATACCAATACTCTTAATGCCGACATTATCGTTAATGGTTTTTCGGATAGAAGTCTTGATTTCGTGAAAAATTCTCAGTATATCCCATCTGAAGGTACCGTTAACCAAAACAGGTTCGTTGGGGAAACGGTGATTTTCTTCAAGGTGAAGCTTTTCGCCGTCGAAGCTACCGATTATACCGCGTCCGCTGGAGGCGCCCAGGTCGATAGCAAGCATTTTTAAATTAGCCATAATAATTCCCTTTCATTTATACAAATTTTATTTTACTCTTTCATTGATTGCAAACAAAGCCTTAACCGCTGTCTCAAATGCTTCATATGCAGAGGAATATGTATACTTTCTTTTGAGTACCTCGTGGGCCGAAAGCTGATCCAAACCGTCAAACACAGTCAGATGAGGCTCGAGGGTTACATATGTAGGCTTACCTTGTCTGAGTTCGCTGACTGCACACAGGGTTTCGTAAACACCGCCTATGCCCTCACCTGCCGGACAGATATTATGCTCTGCATCCGCATCCTTGATATGGATATATTCAACATAATCCTTGACCAGCTCAAATGCATAAGGATAAGGTTGCGCGTCTGCCATTATAAAGTTGCACATATCATACACGGCACGCATTTCACCGCCGAACTCACGAAGAATATCGAGGCAATACTCGGGTTTTTCGCCATATATACTCTTTTCGTTTTCGTGACACAACACCATTCCGCGGCGTTTAGCTTCATCCAGAAGCCTACGCAATCTTTTCATCACTTCAGGACGGTATCTCACAGGCTCCTGTCCCTCAGGAATAAAAAAGCTGAACATTCTTATATTCTTCGTACCGAAAATCTCGGCAAGATCAAGAATGTGCTTGTATTTTTCAAAATGTTCCTCAAAATCATCTGTGATGTCAATTTTACCTATCGGGGAACCGATGGCAGAAACACCAACGCCTTCTTCATCAAGAATTTTTTTAAAGCCCACTGCTTCTTCTTTTGTAATATCAATAATCGATTTTCCGTCAAGCTTACGTGGCTCAATACAAAAAACACCCATTTTCTTTAGGTTCTGAGCCTGCTCACGGAAGTTGCTGCATATTTCATCGCCGAAACCGCTGAAAATAAAATTCTTCATTCTGTCGCCTTTCGTAAAAAATGATAAATTTACAACATATCACAGTAATTATATCAAATAAATCTCGGAATTAAAAGAGGTTAAAACATAAATTAATATTTTATTAACATTATTTGAAAGCATTTTAAGGTATTTGCATTATCACGTACAGATTATTTGATTTCAATTACGGTTACACCGCTGTCTCCCTCGCCGTACATGCCCATTCGGTAGCTTAAAATACGCTTGTCATTTTTCAGATAACGCCACAGTGCGGCACGCAGTGCGCCCGTTCCTTTGCCATGAATCAAAGTGGCGCTGTGCAATCCAGCCATCTGGAGGTCATCAATGTACTTATCAACCAAAAACCATGCGTCGTCGCCTATCTGTCCGCGCAGGTCTATTTCACTGCGGATTTCCGAGCGTTGTCCCATCATACCCGATGTCTTTTTAACCTGCTTTTTTGTTTTTGATGTATCAATACCCGTAACCAGTCTTAGATTTTTCTTAGGGACCTTCATTTTAACACTGCCGCTGAGAACCTGAACATCATCTCCCGAAACGGCAATTACGGTGCCCTCTCGATTAACACCTGCGATAATAACCTTGTCACCCTCACGAAGCTCGCGCGGAAGCTCATATTCTTCCTCGTGCTCCACCGACACATTATCTACATCTTTTTCGCTGGTGCGAATCCTGCGCCGCATTTCTTCCTTTGCCTTGTCATATTCCTCGTTATAGCGTTCTTCCTCACGTTTCTTTTTAATGGCGTCAAGCTCGTCCAGTACATAATCACTTGTAGCTTTGGCACTTTTCAGAATACGGTTTGCTTCGGCACGAGCGCGATCGACTTCCTTTTGTGCCGCGTTGAGAAGTTTGTCACGTTCGGCAACTGTTTCGTCATGAGTGCGCTTAATCTCATCTCGCATACGCTGTGCTTCAGCACGCAATGCCTCCATCTCAAATCGCTTCTTTTCAAGGTTTTCGATAGTACCCTCAAACTGTCGGTTTTCAGAAGAAATATACTCTTTTGCGGTATTGATTATATCTTCTGAAAGACCGAGCTTCAAAGAAATAAGGAATGCATTGGACTTACCCGGAGTACCTATAACAAGCTTATAGGTAGGCTTTAATGTGTCCACATCAAATTCACAGGATGCATTTTCAACACCGTCGGTGTTTATGGCATACGCCTTTAATTCGGCATAATGTGTAGTTGCCGCACAAAGTATTCCCTTTTGGCGGATACCGTCAAGAATAGCAGTAGCAAGAGCCGCTCCCTCTACCGGATCAGTACCCGCGCCCAGCTCATCGAAAAGAACCAGTGTATTTTCGGTAGCTTCATCAAGCATTGACACTATATTTTTCATATGTGAAGAAAAAGTGGAAAGGGATTGTTCAATGCTCTGTTCGTCACCGATATCCGCAAGAATATTATCAAAGACACACGCCTTCGACCCTTCAGAGCAAGGTATATGCAAGCCGCACTGCACCATCATTGACAAAAGCCCCAAAGTTTTAAGGGTAACCGTCTTACCGCCGGTGTTGGGACCGGTAATAATAAGACTGCTGAAAGTACCTCCAAGCTTTACGTCTATGGGTACTACTTTTTTCTTATCAAGAAGAGGATGACGGGCATGTATAAAGTCTACCGTTTTTTTATCAGATATAATCGGTGAAACGCAATCCAGTCTGTATGAAAGCTCAGCTCTGGCGAATATTACACATATTTCAACCAGCATGGAATAGTTTAGTCTTATGCCTTCGGAAAACGCGGCACAATCGGCGGACAGTTCGTAGAGAATACGCTCTACCTCATGCTTTTCCTCGTTCTCCAGCACTTTAATTTCGTTATTGAGCTCCACCACGCTGAGTGGTTCGATAAACAACGTTGCACCCGAAGCAGAAGTATCGTGAACAAGGCCCTTTATCTCATTGCGAGCTTCTGCCTTGACAGGAATTACAAATCTGCCGCCGCGTGTTGTTATGATGTTTTCTTGCAAATATTTGCTGTACGCCGTTCCTGTAATATATTTTTGCATATTCTCACGCACTTTATTATGTGAGCGGCGGATTTTTATACGTATTTCATGAAGCTTTTCGCTGGCATCGTCGGCAATCTGCTCTTCATTCATGAATGTTTTTTTGATTTTATCTTCAAGAGCATTATTGGGTACAAGCACATTGAAAAAATCATAAAGACTGCTTTCCGAACTCATATCATTTGAGTAGGTTCGCAGATTTCTTACTGCTCCCAAAAGTGCCTCAATATTCAAAAGCTCCTTTACGGTCAGAACAGCAGATTTTTCTGCTCTTGCGACACTGTTCTCCACAGGTTTTACTCCCATAAACGAAGGAGTGCCTTTGGTAACCATCATAGCCTTTGCATCGCTCGTCTGATTTTGCAGCTTTTTAATTACAGCAACATCAGTATCGGGCATTATACCCGAAATTACATTTTTTGCGCCTTCGAGCGAAGCGCATTCAGCAAGCATACCAAGTATTTTATCAAACTCCAGCACACTTATTGCTTTTTTAAAATTTTCCATTGCTATCCTCTACAGTATTGTAAAAATCCAATGTATCCGGCTTTTTTTCAAGCTGTGCCAGCAGGAAATCACAGCAAACACTGCAAAATTCCTTTTCCGTTTTTTCCGGCACCTTTACGGCATAAGCTTTATTTTCCGGAGAGCTTATAACATATTTCATAAGATTAAAACAGGATAAGCTGACAAGTCTTTTTTTCACATACGGTTCTGTGGTACAACATTTGCACACAAAAACACCGTCAACAAAGCAAAAATACATTTCTTCATCACATAACTCACCGCCGCATACCGCACATTCTTCAAGGTTTGGCATATATCCTGCCGCACAAAGCATGCGAAGCTCATATACTGCTTTAATCATTCTGCGGGGTCTGTCATCCTTATACAGGATGTGCAGTGCATTTATGCAATAATGCATTATTTCAGAGGTGTCATTCTCACCGCGTCCGAAAATATCCGCCAACTCTGCGATATACGATGCCAGGGCAAGCTGTTCAAGCTTGCCGTCATGTCTTATACAATATCTTTCGGGAGAAGAGCTTTTAAGGGTGTATCTGCCGTCACGGTAATATGCAACAAATTCTCCGTATGTGAAAATTGAGCACGCAGCGGCATTACGGTTTTTCACCGATCCTACACCCTTTGCGCTCATTTGCACACGTCCGCAGTTGTCTGTGAGAACAGTTATAAATTTACCATAATCTCCACTTTTTTCTTCGCGTACAACAAGACCGTTAAAAGATACCAGCACGGTTAGTCATCCCTGTTGTTAAATCCGAAATTGCTTATCATAATGTCACTGTCGCGCCAATTTTCCTTTACTTTAACCCATAAATTAATATTGACTTTGACCCCAAAGAATTCTTCAAGATCCTCTCTGGCATATGAACCTATCTTTTTCAGCATTGAGCCGTTTTTGCCTATTATTATGCGCTTGTGGCTCTCGCGTTCACAAAAGATTTCAGCACGTATATCAAGCAGATGGCCGCGTACATCCTTAAACCCTTCAATGACAACGGCTGTACCATGAGGAATTTCATCGCTGAGCAATCGGAGCATCTTTTCACGTATAACCTCTGCCACAATCTGTCTTTCGGGCTGGTCGGTAACATAATCTGAAGGGAAGAACCAGTCACCCTCATGAACAAAAGGCTTGAGTTCATCAAAAATTATATCTGCACCGTCACCCGTGAGCGCGCTTATCGGTATAACAGCACTAAACTCAAACTCACTTGTATAAGCCTGAATGGTGGCCAGTATAAGCTCCTTTTTTGTAATATCGGTCTTGTTTATTACAAGTATCACAGGCGTGCCGTCACGGTCAAAACGTTCAAGCAGCTCACGGTCGGCAGGATGAACAGATGAATCAGCTTCACACAGAAGCAGAGCGCAATCCACATCACCGACAGCCTGCGAGACCTCTTTGATCATTGTTTCGCCGAGCTTTGTTTTGGGCTTATGCATACCCGGAGTATCCAAGAATACGTACTGAGTGTCTTCTTTTGTGAGTATACCCGTTATTCTTGTTCGGGTTGTCTGGGGCTTATTCGACACTATTGCAATTTTTTCGCCCAGAAGATGATTGAGCAATGTGGACTTGCCGACATTGGGGCGTCCGACAATTGCTATAAAAGAGGTTTTAGGTGTTAAATCCATATTATAATCCCATGCTTTCTATAATTTTATCTTGTTTTTCCGTCATTTCTTTTTCATCCTGCTCGTTGTCAACATGGTCGTAACCCAAAAGGTGAAGCGTAGAATGAATTGTCAAGTACGCAAGCTCACGTTCAAAGCTGTGCATATATTCCTTGGCCTGTTCCTCTATTTTCTCTACCGAAATAACGATATCCCCCAAAAGAACTGCGCCTTTATCCATGTCAAAATCACCGATGTTATCATCATCCTCCGCCATGGGAAAGGAAAGTACATCGGTCGGACGGTCCACGCCGCGGTATTCCCGGTTCATAACATGAATTTCCTCGTTGTCCGTCAGTGTCACCGAAACCTCGGCATCGTCCGGGAACTTTTCACTCCTGAGCGTTGTACGCACAGCTTTTCTTATAAGATTTTTCATGTCGGCATCTGCTTTTATCTTTCCGCCGAAGTAAACATATGTTTTCATTTTTTTACCCTCTTGTATTTCATATTCATAGCTGCTTTTTTCTTTTCCTCATAGCCGGCATACGCACGTATTATTTTGGTTACAAGCGTATGTCTGACCACATCCTTGTCGCTCAGTGTCACTATGCCTATATCGTCAATATCCTGCAATATTTTGACCGCTTCACGTAAGCCGGAGCTTTTACCGTCAGGTAAGTCTATCTGTGTGATATCGCCGTTCACAATTGCTTTTGAATTAAAACCGAGACGTGTAAGAAACATTTTCATCTGTTCGGGAGTAGTATTCTGTGCTTCGTCAAGGATGATGAATGAATCATCCAGTGTACGTCCTCTCATATAAGCAAGCGGTGCAACTTCTATAACGCCCTTTTCGACGTTCTTGTTAAAGCTCTCAGCTCCCATCATTTCGTAAAGTGCATCATAAAGCGGGCGAAGATATGGGTCTATTTTGTTTTGCAAATCACCCGGCAAAAAGCCCAGCTTTTCGCCAGCTTCAACTGCAGGACGGGTAAGAATTATACGGTTTATCCTTTTATTTCGCAGTGCAGTTACGGCCATCGCAACCGCAAGAAAAGTTTTACCCGTGCCCGCAGGTCCGATTCCTATTGTTATCGTATTTTTGTTGATGGTATCCACATACTGCTTTTGCCCCAACGTTTTTGGCTTGACAGGCTTACCCTTTGTGGTAATACATATACAGTCGCCGTCGAAGCTCATCAGTTCATCAGTTCTGGAGCTTTGCACCATGCTGACAGCATAGGTTACATTTTGCTCGGTTATGTTTTCACTGAGCTTCGCCGTTTTTTTCAGATAACCGACAACATCAGACGCTGCCTTAACATCCTCAGATGATCCCGAGATTTTCAACTCCGGTCCCCTACTTACAAGCGTTACATTAAATTCATTTTCAATAATTTCCAGATTTTTGTCAAAGTCACCCAGGATTTTAGGAAGAATATCGGGATTTTCAAACGTTATTATTTGTTCCGTCATTTTTGGTGTTTTGCTCCTGATTATAATAAAATATTTTTTCCTGCGCTATATCTTCAATACAATCGACCGTTCCGCTCAGCACAAAATATCCGTCACGAACTTCCTCGTTAAGATTTTCGCTCTCCACAGAAACGGATTTGCGGCTTCCTATGAAAGAAGCATAACAGTCGTACGCAAGTTCTCTGGCGCGCTTAATGTCAATTTCTATCTCGCGTTCCTCGTACTCTGCATATGTTGTAACCGCATAATAAATCGGCAACTCAACAGTATCAAAAACGATTACCGACTCTTCGTCATATATTGTATCATATTTTTCATATAAATTTCCACTATTTATAAAAAAATTAATATATTTTCCTAAAATTTTTATAGATTTTCTTTTAATTTCCTTACCGGTATAGTGTTTTTCGGTCTGCAAAAGCGGAATTTTGTATTCAAGACTATGCCGGGTGGAAGCCATAACCTTCCCGGAAGCACGCCTTACACGATATCCGACTGTATTGCTGTCAATCACTCCGCTGACAAGAAGCTGTCCCTGGGTCACCGCATCTCCCCGCTTTACCACCGTCTCTCCGGAAACAACCTCAGTTTTAACAATTTGACCGGGATACGAAGCCACCAAATTCACGGGAGTAGTAAGATCCTCTTTATCTCCGGGCAATACCCTTTCGTGTACTTGAACTTTAGCAGTTGTTCCGCGCATGTTGATGGCAATAAATGCAACATCTTCATTTTCCGCCATCACTGCTGTTTCAATGCGCTTCAGCTTCTTTCCCGGCAAAAATGTGCCCTCGCAGAAGCCTTGCTTATCAAGCATATGAGAAATTTGAGCATAATTCAGTTTAACATTTCCGCTGACCTCTATTTTCCACACAAACATTGTGGAAAATATTACAGCAACTACCCCGAAAAAAGCACCTATTATCATGCCTACACGCAGCTTATGCCTCATGATAATGAACGGCAGACCCATATTCATGAACGTAATATCACCCGAGGGCAATCCCAGCTCTTTAGTCGCAGTAAGAAGAGTTGACCTGTAACACGGTTTTACCTTAAAAAAAGCTCTTGTATGTACGTTTTCCATATCCCAAAATGAAATATTTTTGTTAACGAGAAAGCTCAACAGCTTTTCACATCCCATCCCGCGTTCCACGGATACAAGAGTATAACCGAAAATAAAATTCAGAAAACTATATAAAAGCATAGCTACCCCTCAAACTTTATGGCAGAAAACTTTCCTTTTACAAGGACAGCACCGTTTTCCATGTTGGTCATAGTCAGTCCTTCGCCTTCAACCACTATTGTTCTTCCCGCAACAAACACTATTTGTTTTTCATCGTAGCCAATAACTTTTCCGCACCCTTCTGCCAACATTTCACAATCACCGCATATCTGTATCAACGACCTCTCCTTCATAAAGCACATACTGTTTTTAAAAATATTCTTCAAGATTATCACCTCGTTTTAACATTTTATGTATATCGGAATAATATAATTCATCAGGTGATTTGATTGAAAAAATATTTTATGGCCGTTATAATGATAGTCATGTCCCTTTTGATTGTTATCAACCATACAGCCGTACAGGCATCAGTTAAAAATACGGTTTTTGCCTGCCTTAATTCTATTCTTCCATCGGTATTCCCTTTCCTCATTATTTCCTCACTGATAGTTTTGAGCGGCAGTGCGGCAATAATAGGAAAGCCTTTTTACCCGCTGTTCAGATTTATATTCGGCACCAGTAAATGCAGCAGTACAGCAATAATTCTTGGACTTACAGCAGGATTTCCCATCGGTGCCTCATTTTGCCATGAGCTTTACAAAAAAGGAGAAATAACAAAAGGTGAAGCGGAGTATCTGCTTTCTTTCTGCTCTAACAGCGGGATATCATTCATATTCGGATTTCTGGGCGGAGCGGTTTTCGGAAGTATAAAAGCAGGTATTTCTATATTTCTTATTCAAATGATTTCTTCACTGTTGGTAGGAATAATTCTTAAAAACAAAAAAGCAAAATTTACGGAGTTCTCTTTTCAAGATTCCGCAAATCAGCCTATAATTCCCATTATTGTCAAATCTGTAAAATCCTCTGTGATCAACATGGCATACATATGCGGATATATTGTTTTCTTTGCGGTTCTTACAGAAGTAGTGATGTTTTTTCTCCCCGGTAGCCTTTCATTTATCGTCAAGGGTATATGCGAAATCACTTCAGCATCAAGCGAATTAACGGGTGCATTTGACAGATATTCGCTCGTTGCAGCAAACGGTCTTTTATCCTGGGGCGGCCTGAGCGTTCACATGCAGGTACGCGCCGTTACGGGTGAGCTTTCCATGAGACCGTATTTCACGGGAAAGCTTATCCATATGGCGATATCAATGCTCACTGCAATGATTGTACCTATCGACACGGCCGTACGTGTATATCATGAAAGCGTTTCATACACATACGATACAAAAAACTGCGGAATTTTGTTTTTATTGACAATTTTTATTATTATCTATTGCATTTTTCAGAATAATAGTGTAAAATAATGTCGAATAATATGCATGAGGTTGCGAAGATGAAAAAAGCTAACAAAAAATACGATAAATGTTGTTATTATTGTGAATACTCAAATGCAATACTTGACGGCGAAAGCTTTTTGTGCAAAAAAAAAGGAGTAGTAACTCCCGATTTTTCATGCTCTGCATTTATCTTTGACCCGCTGAAAAAAGATATTTCCGTCCGATTTGCCAACACTGCATTTGATGAAAGTGATTTCAAAATATAAAATCGGTCACTCACGCCAAAAAATCAAAAATTAAAACAATAGGGCATCTGCGACGCAGATGCCCTATGCTTATTATGCACGGTTAAATTTCTTCTTAAACTTGTCAACACGTCCGCCGGCATCAACAAATTTCTGTTTGCCGGTAAAGAACGGGTGGCACTTGGAACAAATTTCAACGTGAATATCCTCTTTGGTGGATCTGGTGGGATACTCCGCGCCGCAAGCACAAATTATTTTGGTTTCTTTATACTCGGGATGAATTCCTGCTTTCATACTTTACACCTCACTTAAAAATAACTACATCTCTTGCATTATATCACACATTTGGTAAAAAATCAAGAGTTTAATGAAATTTTTTTATTTTTTTTGCTTTTCACAGTAAATTATCAACATCTACTGCATAAATCGGTATATCGGTTTCCCCTTCCGGTATACATGCGGCATGCAGGACATTCTTAAAAAGAACATCAGCTTTGGAAAACACAATTTCCACAAGACCATAGTTTTTGCCGTCAAACCTAAGTGTAAATGCAGCGCCAAAATCATTTGCAATACGTTTTAAAAGCTCATAGTCGACAAACGCAGGATGAGAGCAATTCAATTCGCAAATTTCACCGAAATTAACATCACTGTTTCTGTCATTTTCAAAACCGAAAAATGAGTTATGGAACGGACATCTGAAAAGTATTCTCAGTGTTTCGATCTCGTTCTTGAACGACACTTCTACGGTGCGCAGTGAAAACTTTGCAATCATAAGCATAACGTTGGTCAGAAAAAAACTGAATTTCATCAAAGCAACTTGTATGTACATATTGCTGTCTGACCGCACTGTTTTAAAGCGGCACGGTGAACCCTCTTTATCGAAGCACGTCTTTATAATTCTGTTTCCCACTTGTTCAATCGGATAAAAATACTCTTTTTCGTTATCGGCACGCTCGTCCAGAGCTACCGACATGAGTTCGGAAATGTTGGTTGAAATCTTTCCGGAATTTCGAACATATTCGGAAAGCTTTAAACTGTGATATGAAATCGGAGCTAATGACGGAATGGTGCATGAGCTGTACAGCTTCTGAACAAAATCCACCGATGTGACTACTTCCTCATTTTTGCGCGGAATTGAATAAAGAAATACAAAAACGCAGTAATTGACAAGACCTTCACGAAAATGTTCGGTAAAAAAGTAATACCTTACATCATCCATCAAAATATTTTCAATTTTACGAGGATTATCTGATGCTATTTTTTTAAGCTCCGTACCGTACAAGCGACACAAATCGCAAAAGCGTTTGTCGGGCCTTACAAGCCACTGAATTTTCATTTTGTTTTCAGGACCGGTGATAACCATTGTAGGGTATATCGTATTATTGTATCTTTCAGATATATGTGTACTAAGCAAAGCCTTCTCCTATTCAATAAAATCAACGGGTATTTTATCATCTCTATTTATATGTTCTGTTAACAAACTGAAAACAAATTATTATTTTAGCAAAAAAAGGCACGAATATTTGAGAATACTATTGATAAAATGAAAAAAATGAAGTATAATGTATGATGTTATTATATATTTATTTGGAGGTTCTAATGTTTATAGAAGAAAATATTGATTACTTGAAATCATGCGATGAAGATGTTGCAAACGCCGTTACGCGCGAGCTTGCAAGACAGCGCAGAAATATTGAACTCATCGCATCCGAAAACTTTGTTTCCCCCGCTGTTTTGGCGGCTCAGGGCTCAGTTCTCACCAACAAATACGCTGAAGGATATCCGGCCAAGAGATACTACGGCGGATGTGAAGAAGTTGACGTTGTCGAAAACATAGCTATCGAACGTGCAAAGGAGCTTTTCGGCGCTCAGTATGCAAATGTTCAGCCTCACAGCGGTTCTCAGGCGAACACTGCTGTTTATGTTGCTTTACTTAAGCAGGGTGATACCGTTCTCGGTATGAATCTTGCGCATGGCGGTCATCTTACACACGGAAGCCCCGTAAACATATCCGGTCTTTACTATAATTTTGTTTCTTACGGCGTTGACCCCGACACCGCTGTTATAGATTACGACGAAGTAGAGCGTATTGCAACAGAAACCAAGCCTAAACTTATTGTTGCAGGCGCAAGTGCTTACCCCAGGGTTCTTGATTTTGAAAAATTTGCATATATTGCCAAGAAGGTTGGTGCATATCTCATGGTGGATATGGCTCACATCGCAGGTCTTGTTGCAGCAGGGCTTCATCCTTCGCCCGTCCCCTATGCCGATGTTGTAACCACCACCACTCACAAAACTCTTCGCGGTCCCAGAGGCGGTATGATACTTTGCAACACCGAAGAAATGAACAAGGCGATAAACAAAGCAATTTTCCCCGGCATTCAGGGCGGTCCCCTTATGCACGTAATTGCCGCAAAAGCTGTTTGCCTCGGCGAAGCACTTAAACCCGCTTTCAAGGATTATCAGAGCCGTGTGCGCGCCAATGCCGACGCTCTCGCAGGCGCTCTGATGGCAGAAGGCTTCAACCTGCTTTCCGGCGGTACTGACAATCACCTTATGCTTCTCGATCTTCGCAATATGGATATCACCGGAAAGGAACTCGAGCATCGCCTTGACGAAGTTTATATAACCGTTAATAAGAACGCTATTCCCAACGACCCTCAAAAGCCCTTTGTAACCAGTGGTGTTCGTATAGGTACTCCCGCAGCCACCTCTCGCGGCTTTGATACCGAAGACATGAAATGCATCGCTCACCTTATAAAGCTTGCTGCTACTGACTTTGAAGCAAGTCAAGACAAGATACGTTCCGCTGTAACCGAGCTTTGCGGTAAGCATCCCCTTTATTGATGAACACACCGCTTGCAGACCGTCTCCGACCGCAAAATCTCAATGAGGTTGTGGGACAGCGGCATCTGCTGGATGATAACGCTCCGTTAAAGCGCTTGCTTGACAACGGTATTCTGCCCAATATGATTTTTTACGGTCCTCCAGGAACCGGCAAAACAACCGTTGCGCAGATTATCGCTTCGCAGGCAAAAATAACGTTTCAAAAATTAAATGCCACCTCAGCTTCCGGCAGTGACATAAAAGAAGTGCTTCAGCAGAGTAACACTTTTTTCGGAGCCGACGGAATCTTGCTGTATATTGATGAGATTCAATATCTTAACAAAAAACAACAGCAAACCTTACTCGAATATATTGAAGATGGAAGAGTCACACTTATAGCCTCTACCACCGAGAACCCATATTTCTACGTACACAAGGCTATTCTTTCACGTTCCAGTGTATTTGAATTCAAGCCTGTCTCAAGGGACGATATATTTCTTGCCGTACGGCGTGCGTTGGATGTTCTCAATAATGACAATCCAACGAAAAAAATCATTTCCGATGATGCGTTCAAGGCTTTATGTGAAAGAAGCGGCGGAGACGTCAGGTGCTCGCTCAACATTCTGGAGCTTTCGTATTACATCAGCGGTGACGAAATCACAGTTGAAAATGTAATAAGCGTATCCGGCAATAATTACATGACCTTTGACCGAGATGACGATGTTCATTTCGAACTTCTTTCGGGATTGCAGAAATCCATACGCGGTTCGGACGAGAATGCGGCATTGTTCTATCTTGCACGTCTTTTGGACGGCGGAGATCTTCTTTCGGCATGCCGACGTTTGTTGGTTATAGCTTCGGAGGATATCGGGCTTGCTTACCCGATGGCGGCAACCATCGTTAATTCCTGTGTAGACAGTGCGATACGCCTTGGAATGCCTGAAGCCCGAATTCCATTGGCTCAGGCTGTTGTACTTCTCGCCACCTCTCCCAAATCAAACAGTTCATATCTTGCTTTTGATATGGCTCTTGAGGATGTCAAATCCGGTAAGGGTCGCGACATGCCGGAGCACTTAAAAAACAATCACTGTCCTTCCGAGGGAACAACATACGATAAATACAAATATCCGCACGATTTTAAGAATCATTACGTCAAGCAGCAATATTTGCCGGACGATTTAAAGAATAGGGTTTACTATACCTTTGGTGACAACAAAACCGAGCAAGCGGCTTACGAATACAGAAAAAAAATTACCGATTCCGATGCATAATCTTCTTACATGTGAGGAACTTCAATGAATGACAAAACCGTTATCATTATAGGCTCAGGACCCGCGGGCGTATCTGCTTCGCTTTATACAAAGCGTGCCGGCATACGCACCATAGTAATTTCAAAATCCTCAGGCGCGCTTGAAAAAGCACATTGGGTCAACAATTATTACGGATTTCCAAACCCTATCAGCGGTCAGGATTTACTAAAAAATGGTGTTGAACAGGCATCTTTACTCGGTGTCGAATTTGTAAAAGCTGAGGTATTTGACGTCAGCTACAACGGCAACTACACCGTCAGCACAGACGGCGGTGTCTTTAACGCCGACGGTGTCATAATTGCAATGGGTACTTCACGTAAAGCCCCCTTGATCAAAGGTATTACCGAGTTTGAAGGGCGCGGTGTCAGCTACTGCGCTGTTTGTGATGCGTTTTTCTTCCGAGGTAAAAATGTTGCTGTACTGGGCAATTCGGAATATGCCAAGCATGAAGCTGCCGAGCTCATTCCCCTTGCCTCTTCCGTCACCGTTCTTACAGACGGTTCACAGCCGGAAACCGATTTTTCCGTTCCCGTCATAACCGATAAAATTGTGGAAATATGCGGAAATGACAAAGTGGACAGTATTGCATTCGAAAGCGGAAAAACACTTGTAACAGACGGGCTGTTTGTTGCTTGCGGAACAGCAGGCAGTTCTGATATAGCACGAAAGCTCGGCATTGCCGTTGAAAACGGTAAAATAATAACTGACAATAACATGTCCTGCGGTTTTCCCGGAATTTATGCCGCAGGAGATTGTACAGGCGGTCTCTTACAAATTTCAAAAGCAGTTTACGAAGGCGCTTTAGCCGGAACTGAAATGATAAAATATATCAGAAGCATCAGAAAGGATTAACACAATGTTTCCTACAAGAACAAGAATTTCGGAAATATACGCCGACCCCCAAGCATACGAAAACAAAAGAATAACCGTTGCAGGCTGGATACGAACCATGCGCGCAAATAACGCAATTGGTTTTATTGCGCTTAATGACGGAAGTTGCCACAGCAATATTCAGGTAGTTTTCGAGCGTGAGTTTATATCCAACTACGACGAAATTGAAAAACAGAATATCTGTGCAGCCATTCTTTGCGAGGGTACACTGGTTCTTACCCCCGAAGCAAAACAGCCTTTTGAAATCAAAGCTGAAAAAATAAGCATTGAAGCAACCTCCACCCCTGATTATCCTCTTCAGAACAAGCGCCACTCTCCCGAATTTCTCAGAACAATTGCGCATCTGCGTCCACGTGCGAACACCTACAATGCAGTATTCAGAGTACGTTCGGTAGCGGCTTTTGCAATACATTCCTTCTTCCAGGAAAGAGGCTTTATATACGCAAACACTCCCATCATTACCGCCAGTGATTGTGAAGGTGCCGGCGAAATGTTCAAGATAACCACTCTCGATATGGAAAATCCTCCCAGAACGGAAAACGGTGACATTGATTATTCCGAGGACTTTTTTGGCAAAAAAGCAAATCTTACCGTTTCGGGTCAGCTCAATGCAGAGTGCTTTGCGCTGGCTTATGCGGGAACATATACCTTTGGTCCTACTTTCCGCGCTGAGAACTCCAACACTCCCCGCCACGCGGCCGAGTTTTGGATGATGGAGCCTGAGATTGCGTTTGCCGATTTAGAGGACGATATGCAGCTGGCACAGGATATGATCAAATACGTAATCTCATATGTACTTAAAAAATGTCCTCAGGACATGGCTTTCTTCAACAATTTTGTTGACAAGGGCCTTATCGAACGACTCAACAAGCTGGTCGAGTCTGATTTCGCTCACGTAACCTACACTGAAGCGGTTGAACTCCTCAAAAACAGCGGTCAGAAATTCGAATATCCCGTCGAGTGGGGTATTGACTTGCAAACCGAGCACGAGCGTTATCTTACAGAAAAAATATTTGAAAAGCCTGTTTTTGTTACCGATTATCCAAAGGATATAAAAGCATTTTACATGCGTCTTAACGATGACGGAAAGACTGTTGCGGCTATGGATATGCTGGTTCCGGGCGTAGGAGAACTCATCGGCGGAAGCCAGCGTGAAGAACGTCTGGAGCTTCTTGAAAAGCGTATGCAGGAACTCGAGCTTGATCCCAAGGACTACTGGTGGTATCTGGAACTTCGCAAATTCGGCGGAGTTAAGCACTCCGGTTTCGGTTTGGGCTTTGAGCGTCTCATTATGTACCTCACCGGTATAACCAATATCAGAGATGTCGAAGCTTTCCCCCGTACAGTTGGCAGTGCGGATTTCTAATATAAACATTCAAAATCCAGAAAGGAATCAAAAAAAGAATGAATTATCTTCAAATGTCCCCTGCAGAATTGAAATCGGAATATGAAAAGGTCAGTGCTGATTACAGCGAGATTGTCAAAAAGGGTCTAAAGCTTGATATGTCGCGCGGTAAGCCTTGCAAAGCACAGCTTGATCTTACCAATGAAATGCTTAACACACTTTCTGCCAGTGACAGCCTCTGCGCTGAAAACGGCTTTGATTGCAGGAACTACGGAATTTTAGACGGTATACCCGAAGCCAAAAAACTGTTTGCCCCGGTTCTCGGAGTAAGCGAAGATGAAATTGTAATTTTCGGCAACTCATCTCTCAACATAATGTATGATACCATAATAAAAGCAATGCAATTCGGCATCATGGGAAACACCCCCTGGTGTAAACTGGATAAAGTAAAATTTCTCTGTCCTGTTCCCGGTTATGACCGTCATTTTGCTGTTTGTCAAGCAATGGGTATCGAAATGATAAATGTGCCCATGAAAAACGACGGGCCGGACATGGATATTGTTGAAAAGCTGGTCGCACAAGACGACAGCATAAAAGGCATTTGGTGCGTCCCCAAGTACAGTAATCCGGACGGCATTACTTATTCCGATACTGTCGTCAAGAGAATGGCTAATCTTTCGCCCAAAGCAAAAGATTTCAGAATTTTCTGGGACAACGCATATGCTATTCATGATTTTTCTGACCCCGATACTCTCATGAATATATTTGACGAGCTTAAAAAGAACGGCAAGCAGGATATGATTTTCATGTTCGGTTCCACCTCCAAGGTTACTTTCCCGGGTGCAGGTGTCGCATTCATGGGTGCTTCGCAGGCGAACCTTGAATGGTTGAAAAAGCTTTTATTCTTCCAGACCATCGGTCATGACAAAATCAACCAGCTCCGTCATGTGAGATTCTTCAAAACATACAATAACATAATTATTCACATGAAAAAGCACGCAGAGATACTTATGCCTAAGTTTGACATAGTCTGCAACACTCTTGAGAGTAAGCTTAAAGTGTATGGACTGGGCAATTGGAAGCGTCCTAACGGCGGTTACTTTGTAAGCCTTTTCCTGCCAGGTGGCTGTGCAAAGCGCACCGCTGAATTATGCAAACAGGCAGGTGTTGTACTTACAGGCGCAGGTGCGACATATCCCTATGGTATCGATCCGGATGACAGCAATCTGCGTATTTCCCCCTCTTTCCCGCCCAATGATGAGCTTCAGCAGGCCATGAACGTACTTTGTCTGTGCGCACGTCTTGCTTATCTTGAGCAAAAAACGAAATAATAAAAGGAGCACTTCATGAGTATTGTTATCGGCGTTGACATCGGTGGTTCTACAACTAAAATTTGCGGTTTCGATTCTCACAAAAAACTCATCACACCGCTTTTTGTGAAAGCAACCGATCCTCTCGCTTCATTTTACGGTGCCTTCGGAAAGTTCACCGACGAAAACAAAATTCCCCTCAGCGAAATAGACAAGGTAATGATAACCGGCGTAGGTTCGTCATTCATATCCTCGAACACTGTCTATGGTCTGCCCACTCAGCACGTTGAAGAGTTCAATGCAATCGGTTTGGGAGGAAAATTTCTTTCACGCTTAGAGAACGCCATTGTCGTAAGTATGGGCACAGGAACTGCCATAGTACATGTGAACGGAAATTCTACCGATTACCTGGGTGGTACAGGAATGGGTGGCGGCACTCTGCTGGGTCTTTCTAAGCTTCTCATAAATGTCGAAAGCATTGACCATATTTCCGCGCTTGCATGCGAGGGTGACATTTCAAATATCGATCTCAGAATAGCCGATATTACAAAAAAGGATATTATCCCTAATCTTCCGGGGCACACCACTGCTTCAAACTTTGGAAAAGTAAGTGACGTAGCCACAAATGCGGATATCGCAAGAGGAACTATAAATCTTGTGTTTGAAACCATTGCCGTTATTTCTATTTTTGCCGCACGAAGCAGAAATGCAAAGGATATTGTGCTCACGGGTAATCTCACGCGTATACCTCAATGCAGTGATACCTTCAGAGATCTTTCCGAAATGTTTCACATTAACTTTATAATTCCTGATAAATCTCAATATGGTACCGTAATAGGTGCTGCATTATTGGCGTAAAGACCAACGCAAAAAAACAACAGCAGAACGCATAAGCGTTCTGCTGTCTTTTCATTCTTCAAGATTGAAATCATTTATGGCTACATAATTTCCGTCTTTTATAACTTCAAAATGAAGATGATATCCCTCGGCACATTCAAGTATACCCGGGTCTCCGACAAAAGCCACATTTTGACCCGCACTGACGGCAACACCCGCCCCGAGACCTTCGGGAAGTTCTGAAGAAAGGTTGCAGTAGCGTGTTATAATATTATCATCGTGGCTTATTACCAGTGTCATACCGTTAAGAGGATCGTCGTAAAATTCCTCCACGGTTCCATCTGTAAAACTCATGACCGCCTGACCGTATTCGCAGCCTATATCAACACCTGCGTGAGTTCTGTAATCGTTCATTGTTTTTGAAAACACAAGTACATCCTTTGAAAAATCCTTTGTCACATCACCGCTGACAGGAAAGTAGTACTTTTTTTCTTCGATGATTACAGGTTCTTCCACGATATCTGCAATCGGTTCTTCGGGGACGAGCTCAGGTTCGAAAACCTCGTTATTTTCCGCAATCTGAGGTATATCGGGAATTACCGGAGCAAGTTTTATATCTTCCGCACGAGTATCCGGTGACGAAATTTGTTCTTCAGGCGGTTGTGTAAACGCCGCTCTCAGTGATGCAAAAATCCCCAGACCTAGAAAAATAAGGAAGCAGAAGGATATGATAATGTAAATTCCTGTTGCAAGCAAGTTTTTCTTTTTGCGATTCTCCATTTTATTCACCCTTTCAAGTTGTTGTCAATATTGTTAACACTTAAAAGGGAAAATATACGCAAATATCAAATATTTACGATGGTATCCATATTAACAATTTCACATCCGCTGTAATAGTGTTTAAGTATATCACTATAAGCAATTCCCGACTCCGCCATTATCTTTGCACCATACTGGCTCATTCCTACACCGTGCCCGTACCCGCTCACATCAAACACAACGTTATTTTCATCAATTGTAACATCAAATGTACAAGATCGAAGCGAAAAAATCTTGCGAACCTCTGTTCCGGGTACTGTTACATTATTACCTCCAATTTGCTCAACAACAATATACTTTACTCTTCCGCTGTCGTTTCTATGCAAATTAATATTCCCGGTTGGGAAATGGCACTCATATCCGGCATATTCCAGTTTTTCTATAAAACCATCAAACGAGAGCGAAATTTTACTGTAAAAACCCGGCATACCGTTTTCGTTAGGAGAAGAGACTGACAGCAAATAAGGCACCTCACTCCCCCACACTTGCTCCGCGTCCTCTGTGTAACAGTCTGAAGAGGCGTGATATACGGCGTTTATCGGGCGATTTTCAAAAGTAAGTATTTCGCCTTTCGTTTCCTCAACGGCTCTGTAAATCAGATCTATTTGCGATTTGTTAAATTGTTCTGAAAATTCATCTGAAGATTTATACGCCTGGCAGTGTTTGTAATCTGTGCAAACGTCTGCACTGTGTATATTTTCGCGATTTTTATTCATACAATAGAGCGTATAAGTGCGTGCCGCTACGGCTTGCGCTTTTAAGGCCTCAAGACCGTATGAAACAGGCATTTCTGCAGAAAGCACGCGAGCTATGTATTCTTCAAGTGGAATATCCTCTACCACACCGTTTGTATGGTTATAAACTGCAATTAGCTCTGCCACACCATTCATTTCTGTATCCGGTGTACTTTTTGCAAGAATCTCAAAACTCTTTTCAACTTTCACACTGTCTTTGAACAGCAACAGCACTGTATTCCATATAAAAATAAAGCAAAATATTAAAAACAGAATTTTTTTGTTCATATTACACTTAACATCCAAAATATTATTTTTGAATTTTTACAATTTGTATCTTGCAAAAATATACATTTTATACTATAATATAACTATTAATAAACATGACGAGGAGTATAAGTATGCAAAAATTAATAAACGAAATTACTCATGATGAATTTTCCGCGAATGAGCTTAAAGATATAATTGCCACAGCACGCGACCATTACTCAATTCCCCCCGCTTCTTTTCAGACGACTAATGTAAAAAGAGGTCTCAGAAACATCGACGGTACGGGTGTTGTTGCGGGCATTACAAAAATTGCGCTGGTTCACGGTTATCTGCTCAATGAGGGCGAGGTTGAACCCATTGAAGGAAAGCTTTACTACCGCGGACACAGTGTCGAAGATCTTGTAGATGCATATGTTCGTGAAAACAGATTTGGTTACGAGGAATGTTCTTATATTCTTTTCTTCGGTGAACTCCCTACAAAAGAGCAGCTTAAGGTATTTAACACCATTCTCAACGAAAACAGACAGCTTCCTGCTCATTTTTCCGAGGACGTTATAATGCGTGTTCCAACGCAGAATATAATGAATAAAATTTCTTCCAGCATTCTTTCACTTTATGCTTATGACGAAAATCCGGATGACTGTTCTTTCGAGAATGTTATGCGTCAAAGTATTCAGATAATGGCACAAATGCCTGTTATTGCCGCTCAGGCATATTCAGTTGCAAGACATGCGTTTTTAAATGAAAGTTTGACTCTGCACTATCCCCTGCCCGGGCTATCTACTGCTGAGAACTTTTTAAGAATTGTTCGTCCGGACAGTTCCTTTACGGATGAGGAAGCAAAGCTTCTTGACCTTTGCCTTGTTCTTCACGCAGAACACGGTGGCGGTAACAACTCCGCTTTTACTTGCCGTGTACTTTCATCAGCCGGTACAGATACATATTCTGCTATCAGCGGTGCTGTCAACTCTCTCAAGGGTTCATTGCATGGCGGTGCCAATATCAAGGTTGAGAAGATGTTTGATGATATTAAAGCTAATGTTTCAAACTGGGCTGATGAAGAAGAGGTTTATAATTATCTGATAAAAATTCTTAAAGGTGAAGCAGGAGATAAAAGCGGAAAAATATACGGAATGGGTCATGCCATTTATACTTACAGCGACCCTCGTGCCGTCACACTCAAGAAATATGCTTCAAAGCTTGCCATTGAACGCGGATTTGAAGATGAATTCCATCTTATCGAGTTAGTTGAAAAGCTTACTCCTCAAGCCTTCATGGAATTCAAAGGTAACTCTACAAAAAATATATGCGCGAATGTGGACTTATATTCCGGTATGGTTTACAGAATGCTGGGAATACCTGCTGAGCTCTACACACCACTTTTTGCCATTGCACGTGTTGCAGGTTGGTGCGCTCACCGTATGGAAGAAATAACCACGGGTGGAAGAATTATCCGTCCTGCTTACAAGTCCATTTCTAAAGCCAAGAATTATATAGCACTGGAAGACAGAGAATAATAAATATTACAGACAATTCAAAAGAGCTGATACACCATATGGTGTATCAGCTCTTTTAATATTTGTTTCAGATATTCTGTTTGTATTTATCGATGGATGCCTTTATGGAAGAAAGCTGATTTTCGGTAGATGTTTTACCGGGACCGCCAATGATATCTCGTCCGGAAACACAGTTTTCAAGATTAATAGCATCATACACATCTTGTGCGAAAACATCGGAAGCAATGTTATACTCATCCAATGTAAGGGTTTCCAGAGTTTTGTCATTGTCAATGCAGTATGCAACCAACTGTCCGACAATTTTGTACGCCGTACGGAACGGTAAGCCTTTTTTCACCAAATAATCTGCACAATCGGTGGCATTGATAAATCCCTTTCCCGCAGCACGACGCATATTATCCTTGCGGACTTGTGCTGTATCAAGCATCTTCGCGAACATATCGACGCACATCAAAACGTTGTCAATCGAATCGAAAATTGCTTCCTTGTCTTCCTGCATATCTTTGTTGTAAGCGAGCGGCAAAGACTTCATCATGGTAAGCAAAGTCGTATTATTACCGTAAATACGACCGGTTTTTCCTCTTACAAGCTCAGCGATATCCGGGTTCTTTTTCTGAGGCATTATGGAAGAACCGGTAGAAAAAGCATCATCCAATTCCACAAACGCAAATTCACTCGAGCACCAAAGAATCATTTCCTCGGAGAATCGGCTGAGGTGCATCATAAGAAGTGTAAGATTACCGGAAAGCTCAAGAACAAAGTCACGGTCAGAGACACCATCAATGCTATTGAGTGTAACGCCGTCAAATCCAAGCTTTTTGGCAACAAATTCTCTGTCGATAGGATATGTGGTTCCCGCAATTGCTCCCGAGCCAAGAGGCATAACATTACAGCGGTCATATGTCTGCCAAATTCTCTCCATATCGCGCATAAACATAAATGCATACGCACAGAGATGATGTGCAAATGTGATAGGCTGAGCACGCTGAAGATGGGTATAACCGGGCATGACGGTGTCTGTATTTTCGCATGCTTTATTGTATATAATCTCCAGCAAATTCACGACTGAGCCGCTTATATCCGCAATACGGTTTTTAATATACATTCTGATATCAAGTGCAACCTGGTCGTTTCTGCTGCGCGCTGTATGAAGACGCTTGCCTGTGTCGCCTATACGTTCCGTGAGCACCTGCTCAACAAACATATGTATATCCTCTGCATCGGAGGAAAACATAAGCTTTCCATTTTCAATATCAGAAAGGATGTTCTTAAGCTCTGCTATAATCGCGTCAGCTTCACTTTTTTCAATAATACCGCATTTGCCAAGCATTTCAGCATGCGCCATGCTGCCCTGCAAATCCTCGCGGTACATTCGCGAATCGAAGGAAATGGAGCTGTTAAAATCGTTGACCGAGCTGTCCGCTTCTTTTTTAAAGCGTCCCTGCCACATTTTCATAAAACAGTGTACCTCTTATTATTTCTTGTTTTTCTCGTCTCTGAGCGCTTTTACGCGGATAGGAAGACCGAAAAGATTGATAAATCCGTTAGCATCCTTCTGGTCATATACTTCATCCTCATCAAAAGTGGCAATATCTTCGTCATAGAGAGAATTGGGAGAAGTGAGAGATGCAATAATAATATTACCCTTGTAAAGCTTAAGTTTTACATCGCCGGTAACATCCTCCTGAGTCTTATCAACAAATGCTGAAAGAGCTTCGCGCAGAGGTGTAAACCACTGACCAAAGTAAACAAGGTCAGCAAATTTGCCGGAGAGCATCTGCTTGGTGTGCATTGTATCGCGGTCGATAGTGAGAGTTTCAAGAGCATCGTGAGCGGCATACAGAATGGTTCCGCCGGGAGTTTCGTAAACACCGCGAGATTTCATGCCTACAAGACGGTTTTCAACCATATCAAGAATACCAATACCGTTTCTTCCGCCGTATTCATTCAACTTTTTGAGAAGCTCGACAGAGCCAATTTTTTCACCGTTGAGTGCAACTGGAATACCCTTTTCAAAGCTAAGAGTTATATACTCTGCCTTATCGGGAGCTTTCTCGGGAGACACACCCATTTCGAGAATTTTATCAAACATAGGTTCATTTGCGGGATCCTCCAGATCGAGACCCTCGTGAGACAGATGCCAAATGTTCTTATCTTTGGAATAGTTGGTTTCACGATTAATCTTAAGAGGAACATTGTGAGCTATAGCGTAATCGATTTCTTCATCACGGCTCTTAATGCTCCATTCGCGCCAGGGAGCGATTATCTTCATATTAGGAGCAAAAGCCTTGATGGTGAGTTCAAATCTTACCTGGTCGTTACCTTTACCTGTGCAACCATGACAGATAGCATCAGCACCCTCAGCTTTTGCAATTTCAACAATTCTTTTAGCTATAACAGGACGTGCAAATGAAGTACCGAGAAGATATTGATTTTCATACTTTGCGCCCGCCTTAACGGTGGGATAAATATACTCTTCGATAAATTCCTTGGTAAGGTCTTCAATATAGATTTTGGAGGCACCTGTCTTGATAGCCTTTTCTTCCAGGCCGTCAAGTTCATCAGCCTGACCTACGTTAGCGGCAACAGCTATAACCTCGCAGCCCTCATAGTTTTCCTTCAGCCAGGGAATAATGATAGAAGTGTCAAGACCGCCGGAATATGCAAGAACGATTTTTTTGATTTTGTTTTCCATAGTGTGGTTCTCCTTTAATATTTATATTAACAAGGGATATTATATCACAAAAATACATTTTTGTCAATACATATTTATGCATAAATTTGCATTAAAATAAGTTTATTTGCATAAATAAACATTATATTGTCCACAAATCACTGTGTGATGTAGAAACACCTACTGCACCGACAGAAAGCAATTTTATGACGGTCTGCTTATCGTCAATCATTCCGCCGCAGATAACGTTTTCCACACCGTCGGAAATAATTCTTTCAATTTCCTTGAAAATAACTCCCGGCATGATTTCAACCATGTTGGGCCTGTATACATTCAAAGCACGTCGCATGGTGTCGCAGGAACGGCTGTCTACAATAAAAAATCTCTGAACGGTAAATACGCCTTGTTCCGAAGCAATTTTCAATATATTATTCTTGGTCGAAATAATTCCGTCCGGATTAAAAGAGCACAGAAACCGCACAGCTTCCTCGTCATTTCCCAATCCTGAAACGAGATCAAAATGAACAAGTATAATCTTTTTATTCAAGTGACAAAGCTCAATATATTCACCGATTTTCGATATTTCAGAATTGAGCAGGAATATAATTTTGACAGGCGAAGCGACAGCACGTTCAAGTTCTTCGCAACTCCGCACAGCGGCTATCACAGGGTTTGAATTAATCTGCATAAGTATTTTTTCAGCGTTCATCATAACACCTCTATTCCACAGTATTATAACACAGTTACGCGCATAAATCTACATAAATTTATTAACATAAAAAAGCGTGTGGTTTTTATCACACGCTTTTTACATTTTTTTAATCAAGTTCCGCAATATACTTATTCTTATAAAATTCAAGCATCTGTCGATAGTCCTCAGATCCCTCGCTCTTAACCTCTTTGAGGTATCCGTGGGCGTCAAGTCTGGAATTCTTCAGCTCAATAACATAAACCGCAATGTTCGAGCAATGATCCGCAACTCTCTCAATGTTATTGAGAAGGTCAAGGAATACCACTCCAGATTCAATTGTACACAATCCGGATTTTAGACGTGAAATATGATTTTCTCTCAGATAATCGGTCATCTGGTCGATAGTTTCTTCAAGGGGCTCTACATTTTCCGCCATAATGTAATCGTCACGTGTAAATACATCGTAAGTCAAATCAAGTATTTCATTCATGGAATCACGCAAAACCTTAATTTCTTTAAGCGCGCCCTCGGAGAACACGATTTCCTTTTCCTTAACTCTTACAGAAAGGTCAGCTATATTTATAGAATGGTCGCAAATACGTTCAAAGTCGGAAACCGAATGAAGCAGCTTTGAAACCTGTTTACTTTCCATAGCTGTAAGATCGCGATCGGTAAGCTTTAAAAGATATGTGTTGAGCTTGTCCTCTATCCCGTCGGCCAAATCTTCCATTTCATATATTTTGCGATATTCATCCGCATTGTGGGAATTAAGAAGTCCGATTGCTTTTTTGATGTTTTCGCAACCCATTTCCGCCATGGCGATAAGAGTTTTCTTGCACTGTTCAAGAGCGACAGAGGGCATGTTCAAAAAACGGTCATCAAGAAGCTCATAAACTTCATCCGCTTTACTCTTAGTATCAGAAAGAGTAAGTGTAGCAAGCTTTACAAGCAGATTGCCAAACGGGAACAAAATAAGTGTTGAAAGCACATTAAACAGTGTGTGAACAACCGCAATCTGGGTTGTGTTGATTGTATCGTGGTAAAACGGCATAACATGAGGGAATATGGCATATACACCGTAAAAAAGGAGTAAAAACAATCCTGTACCGATAACATTAAAATACAAATGAATCATTGCAGTTCTCTTTGCGTTTCTGTTTGCGCCTGCACTGGCAAGCATGGCAGTAACGCAAGTACCGATATTCTGTCCCAAAATTATCGGAATAGCGGCAGAAAAACTGATAAGTCCAGTAGCCGAAAGTGCTTGTAGGATACCGACAGATGCCGAAGAGGACTGAATAACAGCTGTTATTCCCCAACCCGCAAGAAGTCCGAGAATTGGATTATACGAAAGAGCGGCCATGATATCACGGAACGCAGGTATCTCCGAGAGTGAGCTTGTCGCATCGGACATGGTGTTCATACCTATCATAAGAACGGCAAAACCTATCATGATCTGTCCGACATTCTTCTTGCTTTCGGATTTCTTGCAGAAAACATAAAGTACCACGCCTATAACGGCAAAAACGGGGGCAAATGAAGAAGGTTTAAGCAAATTCAAAAATACATTTCCGCCGCCTTTTATTCCTGCAAGCGAAAAAATCCAAGAAGTCATAGTAGTACCGATATTGGCACCCATGATAACGCCCACAGCCTGTGTAAGCTTCATTATACCCGAGTTTACAAAACCTACAACCATGACGGTGGTGGCACTTGAACTCTGAATTATTGCCGTAACAAACGTACCTAAAAGCAATCCCTTGAAACGGCTTCCGGTAAGCTTTTCCAATATACGCTGCATCTTACCGCCCGCAACCTTCTCAAGTCCGCTTCCCATTACCTCCATACCAAAAAGCAACAACGCAAGACCGCTGAAAGCATTTAATACCTGAAATACGTCCAAATTTTATACCTCTCTTATGAATATGTAAAAAGTGTGTATGGACTCCACACACACTTAGTATAACATATTTAATTAATTTTAACAAGTGGTTTTACTGCAATTTTACTTAGCAGGTTTAAATTTTACAGATAGCGTTTGCAATATTGGCAAAGGTATCCAAGTCAAGCGTCTCACCGCGCTCGCTTCCCTTCAAACCGCACATGTAAAAAGCATGTTGCAGTTTTTCCTTAGAAAGCTCGGGGAATTCACCGGGCATTGAGTTGAGAAGTGTTTTACGTCTTCTCGCGAAAGCACCTCGTATAACCTTGAACAGCATTTCTTCATCTTCAACACATACAGGCGGTGTTTTATGCAAGTCAAGACGCAAAACAGCAGAGGTGACATCGGGGCGCGGAATAAAGTTTCCCGCAGCGACATTAAACAGTTTCTTAGGCTTGGCATAATAGGATATTGCAGCAGTAATAGCGCCATAACCATCACTGCCTGCCGGAGAGCATATTCTGTCAGCAACCTCTTTTTGAACCATAACCGTTATATTATCGAACGGAAACCGCGATTCGAGAAGATGCATCAAAACCGGAGTAGTTATATAATACGGCAAATTTGCGCATACAACACAGGGCATGTTTCCAAATCTTTCTTTTGCCACAGAAGCAATATCAAGCTTCAAGACATCGGAATTAATTATTTCAACATTATCGACTCCGTCAAGCGTTTCATCCAACAAAGGCAGCAGATTTTTATCTATTTCTACCGCACAGACCTTTTTGTAGAGTTTTGAAAGTTCTACTGTCATTACACCTATTCCCGGCCCTATTTCAAGGCAGGCACACTCGGAGGCATCATAGGGTAAAGATGCATTGGCTATTTTTTGTGGAATTGCTTCATTTATAAGAAAATTCTGACCGAATTTTTTCTGAAATTCAAAGCCGTGTCTTTCAAGCAAGGCTTTTATTTCAGTCGGATTTGACAACTTCATCTGTTGATGTTCCTTTTCCGAGCCGGCGGTAAACGCCTGACGGCTCTTTTGCTTTTCTTTGGTCTCAGGAGAGATACAATGCCGATTATACACAATACCACACCGGCAATAAGCAACATCTTATACACCGAAATACGATTAATACCTTTTGCGGGATAAAACACAATATTTCCGTTTTCAGGCAGCGTATCATATATGTCGGTTCCGCTCAGCAGTCCGAAGGATGCGATTTCTTTGCCATCGTACGAATAAGTAACAGTTCCGACTTTGTCATTCTTTAAAATCGGGAGCTCCGGATTGTCGTAAAATTTATAATCACGTTGCAGCATATCTGGTGAAACGCCATGAGGAAGAAGCAGTTCCATATCCATTTCTGCAAGAATATCAAGTGTCTTTCTATTATCTTCACTGAATACCAGTTCGGTATGCGCTATAACCTCATTGCTGTTTGCCAAATGTACTAATGAATATGCATTGAAAACATATTCAAAAAGTGTTGTTGCATCGGGAAATGTTTTTATCGGGCTTGAAACACCATCAAGATTAGCTCCCATGAGAACGATAAGATATGATGCATCGTCTTTCGTCGCCATTGTTATAAGACACCTTCCCGCCTGGTCCGTAAAACCGGTCTTAATTCCGGAGGCATATCTGTAATAGTTGGAGCTGCTTTTGTTGACAAGTTCCACACTGTATTTGATGTTTCGCTGGGCGCTTACCTCGGTTGCAGGAATCGTGTACGCAGCGGAAGATATTATTTCTCTAAACGTTTCATTCTTTAATGCTTCTGCCGCTATCAGATACATGTCATACGCAGTAGTAGTGTGTCCGTTTGCACTAAGTCCGTGTGCATTTTCAAAATGCGTATCGGCAGCACCAATCATTTGTGCCCTGGCATTCATTTTGTCGACAAAGCAATCAATGTCACCATCGCCAAAATGATAAGCCAACAATTCTGCCGCATCGCAGGCTGAAGGAAGCATGGTTGCGTACAAAAGATCCTTAACGGTAAGTGTTTCGCCCTGCTTGAGAGAAATATTTGAGCCGCCTTCCCGGCGAATTTCGTTGAATAATGAAGCGTCGGAAATATATATTCTTTCATTTTCAATATCCTTGCAGTTTTCGAGCACAATCAGGGTTGTCATAATCTTTGTCAGTGATGCGGGCTCCATCTCAAGTTCAGCATTTTTTGAGAGCATAACCTGAGAGTTATTCAAATTCACCATGTAAACTGCTTTGGAATTAATCTCAAGTTCATCTATCCCCTCTGCAAGGCATGTAACGCAAAGTAAAAACAGCAGAAATGCAAAAAATAGAGTTTTTTTCATTGTTTTCCTTCCGCCTCAATATTTACGGCTGGTCATATAATCTGCCCACTGAACAAGCAGTTCCTTATACTCGTTGTCAGGCACAAGCTTCAAGCTTTCAAGAGCAGTTCTGATATACTTTTGGGCAAGTTCCTCCGTGTATTTAATACCGCCTTTTTTATAAAACAAAGATTTTATAGCCTCAACATCCTGTTTTGTAGCGTTTTTATTTCCGACAGTGCGAGCAATCAGGGCACGTTCGCACTCATCGGAATTGCGGAATGTTTCGGTGAGAATCGTGGTCTTTTTGCCCTCGCGAATATCCGAACCGACAGGTTTACCCAGTGTCTTTTCATCAGAAACTATGCCAAGTATATCATCCTGAAGCTGAAAAGCAATTCCGCAATCTATCGCGAATTTCTTTAAAGCTCTCAGAACAGGTGTTTCCGCATCATATGTGTTAAGACCTATCATACCGCCCGCAACACAACAGAATGCGTATAAAATACCTGTTTTACCGCGCATCATAGAAATAATTTCATCTTCGTTGGAAGAAAAGTGTTCAAGCGCTTCATAAGAAGTGTCATACATCATACCGTTGCAGACATCCTGTGCTTCGCCTGTAATAAGCTCGCCCACATATTCATTTTCAGCCATTGAAATGATTTCCAGTGCAACGCGGGGATCGACATTGCTGTTCTTGCGAAGCTCGCTCATCATGCAAATACTTAACGCGTGCAGGCGATCTCCTGCCAAAATGGCAATATCTCGTCCGTACTCATCTGTAATATCTTGCGGCATTCCGTATTTTAAGCTGTCGGCGGATATTCTCTTATGAGCCGTAGGCTGACCGCGGCGAAAATCGTCGTTATCAATTATGTCATCGTGGATAAGTGTCCAATTATGAAACAGTTCCGCTCCGCAGGCTACCGGCAGCGCAGTAGTTTCAGCTTCCTTTCCGCCAAATATACCCGCGCAAAGCATTGCCACAACAGGACGAAGTCTTTTGCCACCGCTCATTGGATATGAAACAGCTGCATCAAAAAGATCTTGCGGTGCAAAGAATTCTATGTTATACGTTTTGAGATAGTTATTCACTTGTTCTATTTTTTCGTTAATATACGCTTTAAGTTCAGGCTTCACTTTACACTCCCCGATTCTGTTATCAAATAATAAACTTAGACAATGGTAATTACTTAATGTTCCGATATATCACTTACCCGAAGTGATTTTATCGCCGATATATAATCCGTTTGCAGCCGCTTGCGCCAAAGAACGTGTTATACCTGCACCGTCACCCAGCGCATAAATGTTCTTGCATCCGCTGAGAACAAAGTCCTCTGTCTGCGGACGTGCGGAATAGTATTTACACTCAACACCATAAAGCAGTGTATCGTAATTTGCGGTTCCGGGTGCAATTTTATCAAGAGCATGTAAAGTCTCGATGATATTATCAAGCTGACGTTTGGGCAGACACAGACTCAAATCACCAGCAACAGCATTGAGAGTAGGACGTGTAGTAGATTGAGCAAGTCGCTTTTCTTCGGTTCTGCGTCCTATTTCAAGATCCCCCAGTCGCTGAACCAGCACACTTCCACCACTTATAAGATTAGCAAGACCGGCAACATGTTTTGCATACGCAATAGGCTCACGGAAAGGCTTGGTAAAACGCATTGTTGAAAGAAGTGCAAAGTTTGAGTTTTCGGTTTTAAGCTTAGGGTCGCGGAAGGAATGGCCGTTTACTGACAGTATGCCGCCTGTATTTTCGGTAACAACATTACCTCGCTCGTTGAAGCAGAAGGTTCTTGTTACATCACCATACTGCTTGCTTCGGTACCAAATCTTCGGCTCGTAGACCTGAGACGAAAAATCTTCCCATATGCATGCAGGAAGCTCAACGCGCACACCGATATCGACCTGGTTATTGTTAAGCTCAATATCGTTTTTACGACACCATTCCGCAAGAAAACCGCTTCCAACTCTACCCACGGCAAAAATTATATGTTCCGCCGTAAATTCTTCCATATTGCCGCCTTTAAAAGCTGTAACTTTATGGGTGTCCTTATCTATTTCACGTGCTTCGCATTCGGTGATTATATCGCATCTGTCCTGAAGTGATTCGATAAGTTTCTTCATCGTCTGGAAATTGGAATCTGTACCCAAATGCTTAACCATTGCTCTGCTCATATGCAGGTCATATTGCAGACATTTGGTACGAAGCTTTTCGCTTGGCATGTAACGCTCGGTAGTGGCGCCGAACGACACGAGTATTGCGTCTGCCTGTTCTACATAATCTATAACCTTATCAGGCTCCATGAAATCGGTAAGCCATCCACCGTATTCAGTTGAAATAATATACTTGCCGTCGCTGAAAGCTCCTGCTCCTGCCATGCCCTCCATAATAGAGCATGATTTGCAGTTTATACAACGTTCAACAGCTTTTGTTACGATGGGACAATTTCTTTGGGTAATTGCTTTACCCTTTTCAAGTATTGCTATTTTAAGATTTGGTTTGCGCTCCAAAAGGCGATAGGCACACATAAGACCGCCTATACCGCCACCGATTATCAGGACATCGTAATTTTTCATAATCACTTCACCTTTCAAACGAAAAAATATTACCTAAATTCAATGTAGCTGTCAAAGAAAAAGTCGCTTCTGTTTTTTGTGTCAAAAAGATTGTTATATTGCATAACTGAGTACTTACTAAGTGCATCTGCTTCGTCATTTTTTGCCTCTTCGAGCGTTTTAAAAACACCATTTTCCTTCGAGTAATAGCCCAAAGAATTTACAGCCGGAACAACCGATTGGATATCAGAGAGGAATTTATAATAAGGCGAGAAACCAATGTTTGCGGCTTCAAGCAAATGTAAAGGGAGATAGTTAAGGGCAGTACAGTCAATATAATCTTCCTCTATGTCAAAGTTTGCCCAAATAAAAAACGGAACGGTATATTTAAGCATTTGCTCGCTGAGATTATCAATAGCTCCACCATTAAGCTTTTCGTAAAATTCGCTTTCGACCGATGGCTGATGGTCGCCGAACACAAGAACAATTGTATCTTCTTTATATTCCTGCAAAGAAGTTATAAACCGCTCCATCGCTTTATCGGTTTCATTGAGAAGTGAAAGATACTGTTCAGCAGCGGGGTATTCCCTGTCATATCCCTCTAAATCAACAGTTTTAATGTAATTATCGCCACTGTAATTATAACTGCTGTGGTTTTGCATCGTCACGGCGAATTCAAACATAGGTTTTCCGCTGTCGTTTGCATAAAGCTTTTCAAGTATATGTTCAAACACGGCGTTATCGCCGACATATTCTCTGACAAGCCCGCCATCGGGATAACTATCCTCAAAGGTGTTATTTTCAAACCCGAAATAAGGATAAATGCGCCCGCGTGACCAGTTGCCTGCAGGACATGGATGGGTAGCAGTACTTATATACCCTTTTTTGTTGAGAAACCACGCAAGTGTATGAAGCTCGCCTTTTATGTACTGCTGATACGGTATAGCATTCTGCGGCAAAAATGCCAAAGAACAGCCTGTAAGGAATTCAAACTCGGAATTTGCAGTATTTCCGCCAAAAACAGATGCAAGTGCAAATCCCCGCACAGTATTATCATTCAAAGAGTCAATAAACGGCGTCACGGGGATATTTGTCATCGGAGCATTTTCATATACACGAAAATCGGCATAAGCCTCATCCATAATAACAATTATATTCGGAAGTTTAGCATCATTTCCTGCATCGGCAGTATATTCGCTCTCAAGCTGATTAACAGTGCGTATGCTGTATTGTTCGGGCTTATTGAAGGAAAGGTCCCTTATTCCCAAAGCAAAGTTAAGGTAATATCCGTTAAAGCGTGCACCGAAATCGCCCCAGCTTTGTATCTTCACATCACGTGCACCATGGAACATTAAGCCAAGTAAAACAACCGAAGAAAACAGTGCAACAACGCGCGTCCATACTCTGTGAAGCTTAGGCATAGTCGGCAAGGAAAGTGACGCAAATATAAGCAAGGCGCAAAGCATCCAGCCGAAAAACATCTCAGCGTGCACCTTCGGTGTATATTTATCAGCCACGTTCAACGCTGTCGACCAGGAAAGAAAGTCTACCGGGGAAAGCTCCTTGCCACGGAACTGATTTAAAAAACCGCTGGCTGTCGCAAGCAGACACAACAATGCAGAAGCACAGCTTATTGAAAATTTCCAGTTATTCGCTATTGCCATTATGAACATACACACTGCGGCAATGCACAGCGAATTAAGAAGCATTTTTTCATCACTTTTGGAAATGTCACTCAAAGTACATGTGGAAGTGTATGAAATATACCATGTAGCTACAATCACGCCCATTGCCCATATGAAATTAGCGGCGATGTTTATTATATCAAACTTAAAGTCAAACTCCAAAAGTCCAACCACAACAAACATTAACGCAAACTTAAAACCTGTTTGCCGGTCAAACCAGGTAAAGCTTACAGCAAGGAAAAGTAACGCAATAATGATACCTGCAATTCCCTTGCGTTTATTGAATTTAACTACTGATTTAATCGAATTCACTTATATCCCTTTCATTACACTCTGTAAAAATCTGTACTTCAGATACGTGCATCGGTTAATTGGTGGTTTATGCGCTCTTTCGCTTTCATCAGACGAAGCACAATCGGACGGTTATACCTTTGAACAACAATAAACTGCGCATCAAAAAGCATTGCCAGAACAGCGGTAATCACAAAAGCCGGAGCACATCCCCATAAAAACGCATAGAGCATGCTTAATAGTGAAATTATCTGATTTATCCAGTGGTCAAGTTCAGATTTTGCCATGGTGGTTGCAAGCTGTTCGAGAGTTCTGTTTTTGAAGTCATATTTGTCGGGTTCAAAAGTGAGAACCTTATCTTTCCATTTTCTGACCTTAAGAAGCTTGTACAGAGATTTTTCAAATTTACGCGTCCTGTACCAAGGATGAGAATAATTGATTTCCAAGTGCTCAGTCCATTTACCCATAAGAATTCTTAAACCAAAATGGTATAATATCATAAACGATACAATGCCTGTCCACAAAATGACATTGTTTTTATGTATTCCTGAGTAATACAGTAAAAAGCACAAAAGAGAAGTTAGTACAGTTAATAAGATTGTACTGTACATAAAAACAGCGGGACCGCTTAATTTTTTCTTCATTTAGTGCTCCTTTCGAGAAAGCTGTACAACACACTCCACATGTTTTGTGTTAGGAAACATATCAACCGGCTGGATTTTTTCTGCACTATACCCGTTATTGGTCAGGAAATACAGGTCGCGTGAAAGAGTTTCCGGGTTGCAGGAAACATATACTATTTTTTGCGGTGCAAGCTCAATTAAGGATTTTAAAAACTGCTTTGTACAACCGGCACGGGGCGGATCGGTGAATACAACATCAGCTTTTTCACCGTTTTTCGCCATTTTTTTCATGAACTCACCCGCATCGCCCGTAAGAACATCCATATTTTCGATACCGTTAAGTTTTACATTCTCCAAGGCATTCTTTGCCGCATCACTGTTAAGCTCCACGGCTGTAACCTTTTTAGCCTTTGAAGCAGCGATTATGCCGATAGTGCCGACTCCGCAATAGGCATCAATGACAGTCTGCGTTCCGTCAAGCCCGGCAAAATCCACAGCTATCGAATAAAGCTTTTCGGTCTGAATGGGATTTATCTGAAAAAACGAACGGGCGGAAATGCAGAATGAACGTCCACAAAGATTATCAGTGACAAAACCACGTCCGTAAAGAACATTTTCCTTTTTTCCAAGCATTAGATTAAGTTTATCGGTACTGACATTTTGCGTAACAGTAGTAATGTACGGGCACTCCCTGACAAGCGCGTTTACAAAATCTTTTTTTGCAGGAAATTTACCGTTGCCTGTTCCGAGAGCAACAAGAATCTCTCCCGTAGCCTTACCAACACGGACAGTCACAAATCTCAAAAAGCCTTTTTGCGAAACCTCATCATATGTTCGGAGATTAAAAACCGGCAAAAGCCGCTTTATGGTTTTTATGATACTTGCGGCTCTTTCATCTTCAAGATTACATTGTCCTACCTGCACAATTTTTCCCGAAGAGGATTGCCACACACCGCATATCACCTGACCACGTGTATATCCGAAAGCAGCTGATACCTTACAACGGTAATTGTTTGGGTTTTCCATACCGATAATATGAGAAACGCGGCAATAACGTCCAAGCATTTTAATTATAGTTTTCTGTTTATATGAAAGCTGTTGCTTATATGGTACGTCAAGCTGGCACCCGCCACATTTTTTATATGAAGTGCAAGTGAAATTTAATTCCATCATTATTTCCTTTCAAGGAGGGTTGTGCACTCTACGTGAGCGGTTCTGGGGAAAAGGTCAACAGGGGTGACAGATGAAATATTGTACTTTTCGCTCAAAATTTTTAAATCCCGCGCAAGCGTTGCGGGGTCGCAGGAAATATAGAGTATATAAGGCACATCAAGCTCAAGGAACATATCAACAAGTTCTTTAGAGCATCCCTTTCGCGGCGGGTCGACTATTACCAGCGAAGGCGGAATTTCTTCCATAATCCGAGTGGGAGCGCTATTCAGGTCACCTACATAAAACTCTGCATTTTGTATACCGTTATTGGCAGCGTTTTGCTTAGCGCTTGCAATTGCCTTTTCCACCACTTCGTAGCCAATAACACGTTTTACGGATATACCATTCTCCTTGGCATACTTCACAAGCGACAGTCCAATAGAACCCACACCACAGTACAAATCGAAGACATTTTCAAACGCTTTTCGTTCAAGCTTGTCAAAAGCAGTTTTATAAAGAATTTCCGCAGCTTTGCGATTCACCTGATAAAATGAATCCGGTGACATTCTGAGTGCAAGTCCGAAAAACTCGTCCTCTATATATTCATTGCCGTATATGCATTTGAAATTGTCGGATAATATAACATTGGAATTCATCTGATTGAAGTTAATAAAAACGCTGACAATTTCTTTTCGTTTTGAAAGATATTCGGCAAACTCTTTTTCGTATTTAAAGCCATTTGAATTTACAACCAGGCAAAACATAACACCGCCTGATTTGTTTATGCGCAAATAACAATGTCTCAGTAATCCATTACCTGTCAATTCATCGTAGGCTGAAAGTTTGTTATTATTAAAAAATACTGTTGCGTACCGCATAATTTCGTTAAAAATATCCGGCTGAATTTTGCAATCATCACACGGAATGATTCTGTGGGAGTGGTTTGAGTAAAAGCCAAATACAATTCTTCCATCCTTGACGCCTATCGGGTATTGTGCTTTATTTCTGTAATTATCGGTTTCACCTGTCGATACTACATCATCGACGCTGACCTCAAGACCGCCGATACGGGTTAGTGCATCCGCAACAGTTTGTTTTTTTACGTGCAATTCTTCATTGTATGAAACATGACGAAAAGAACAGCCTCCGCATCTTGGAAATGCGGAACAACTGTTCATTATTCTTTCGGGTGAATATTCAATTACTTTTTCAAGCTTCGCAACGGCGTAAGACGATGTAAGCTTGATAATCTTGATTTCACACAGGTCGCCCTGTGCGACGGCAGGCACAAAAATGACCTGTCCGTCGCATCTGGCTATACCTACCCCCTTACCGGTCAGCGATTCAATTCTTACGGTAAGCGTTTGGTTTTTGTTCATAATAAATTACTCGTTAACCTCGGTCTGTTCAGCCTGTTCTTCAGTCGCTTCTGCTTCGGGCTGTGCTTCGGCGGTTTCGTCGGGTGCAACAGTTTCATCGGTTGTTGCTTGCGCCTCGGGTTTACCAACAATCATAATATTCTCGGGAAGTGCATCTGCAACGCTCCAATCATTGATGCCCTCATTTTCGCTGAGCAGGATATACATCTGGGCGGTGCTGTCCTTAAAAGCAGACAAAGGAGAAATATCGGTAATTGCGTTACCACTGAGGCTTACAATGTACAGATTCTTAAGTGTTGTAATAGGAGTTATATCAGTAATGCTGTTGTTACCAACGGAGAGTGTGGTTATAGTCTCAATATTGCTGATTGCGGAAATATCGGTAATCTGGTTCTCGTCAAGAGAAACGGTTTCCAGCGCCGGCATGGTGGACAATACAGAAATGTCGGAGATGTCATTGGTAGTAAGAGAAAGTGAGGTGATCTTGTCCTTTCCGCTAAGAGCAGAAATATCGGAGATAGCATTGCTGTCAAGAGCAACAGCTTCAAGATTTACAAGACCGGACAGTGCACTGATATCGGAAATATTGTTATTTGCGAGAGAAAGGGTTTTGAGGGCGGTCTTGTCTGCGAGCGCTGATATATCGTCAATTTTAACCGCGTCCTCTGCAGGGTCAGAAGTAATGCTGAGAGATTCAAGCTTAGCCGCACCCTTGAATTCTTCAAGATTTGCAGTTACAGGGAAAGCTTCAGCCATAACACTTACTTCAACAAGGTTTTTGAATTTTTCAATACCTACAAAGTTTTCAACACCCGCATCAGTCTGGAAGCTGAAGAGTTCTTTGGAAAAGTCGGGCATTTCAGGAGCTTCAAGGCCTTCCGCAGTCGCATTATCATATGCTTCAAGGTATGCATCGCGTTTTTCTATAAAACCATCAAGACCGATGGAAACGAACTGATATCCATCGCTGGATCCGATTTCCAGCACTTCAACTTTTTCAAAATCCTTTTCGTTTATAAAACGAGGATACTTGCCGAAAGCCTGTCCCAAAAAGGAAGCTATATTTTCATCAGCGGTAAAAGCGGTAGTATTCAGATAAGGCTGAACGAAAATAAATGCGGCAAGTGCCAGAATAACTAATGTCACTATAAGTGTGACAATAACAGAATTTTTCTTTTTCATTGATTTAACCATTCCTTAATAAAATTAATAGCTATCGCATATATCGGTATTATAACATACTCAGCCATATTATGCAATACATTTTGAAAAATTAATCGTTCTTATTCTTGAGCAGATCTCTGATTTCAGTAAGGAGTTCCTGGTCAAGTGTAGGCTTTGGCGGTGCAGGAGGAGGTGCAGCTTCTTTTTTTCTCTGGAGCTTGCCCATAAGACGAACAAAGAAGAAAACAGAAAGTGCAATAATAAGGAAATCGACAATGGTTTGAATAAAGCTGCCGTATTTAATTGCAGCCTCAACGATACCGAGTTCTTCGTTTGCTTCGGTGATAACATACTTAAGAGAGGTGAAATCTACACCGCCCATAAGCATTCCGACAGTAGGCATTATAATATCATTTACAAGAGAAGTAACTATTTTTCCGAATGCGCCGCCGATAATAACACCGACAGCCATATCAACAATGTTGCCTTTCATGGCAAATTTTTTGAAATCAGCAAAAAACTTTCCCATTTGGTAAATCCTTTCAATATTTTACAAAAATAATGCCGAGCAACAACCTGTGTCGCTCGGCGCTTTTCATTTTGCTTTTTCCGGTACATCGAGTACGTATGCACGCATCTGACGAACTCCGAACTGACGGCACACATCTTCATATTTAAGATAAACATCAATTCTGTTGCCCTTGATTCCTCCGCCTATATCCTGGGCGTCGCAAATCCCGTAATCACCGTAATCACCAATGACATACACTTTGGAATGAAGCGGTATGACCCTGGGGTCAACCGCAATAATACCAAGTTCAACATGTCTTCCGGTGTATGTAATATCTCCAACATTATCGCTGTAAGCTGTTGCTTTGACATCAACATAATAACGGTATTTATATTCCGTACCGTCAGGTGCTGTAAACACACCTCCGGCACTGGTTCCTTGTACGGACCCAACACCTGCACCTGCAGTATTTGTAGTCACAACCGCGGAAGGCTGTTTAGCCATCGTACCGCACCTTATAACTTCATCAACAGGTGTTTTAGTAATTGCACGGAAAACCAATTTTCTTTCAACGGGAACATCATTGACAAACTTTGTGCTGTAAGTGTCTTTTCGTAAGCCACTTTCGCCCTTGGCGATAGTGACATTTGTTCTTTCAGGCACATCGCCTGAAGCTTCTACAACTCGATTAAACGGCAGTACAATTTCTTCGTATTCCGTTTCAAATCGCACCTTATCGATGCAGATAAACATATCCGGCGTCAATTCGGCGTGCAGATCAACGTTAATAACATCTTGTTCTTCAAGTACAATACCCTCTTTTTTCAAGAGCTGCTCAACAGTGTACTTATTGACAATAACTTCACGCGACGCCCCGTGATACGAGAGCGTTACTCTGAAATTAAAATCACTTATTACTTCTGCGACTCCGCTCCGTAACGAAAACGGAGCGGGATCGGCAGGTACTTCTTCCTCAGCATTAATAAATGCAAGACCGAACAATATAACGGCTGCGAGTATAGCAACGGTGATACAAATTAAAATAAGGTAAAATGCGCGGGTGGTGGATGCTTTTTTTAAAAAAGACATCAAATTGCTTCTTTGAGAAAACCCATTCGGGTGTTATCTCTTGGAGAACTGGGATGCACGTCTTGCAGCCTTCAAGCCGTACTTCTTTCTTTCCTTCATTCTGGGGTCACGGGTGAGGAAGCCCGCTTTCTTAAGTGCAGGACGGAAAGCTTCATCAGCCTGCAGAAGTGCACGTGCCAGACCGTGGCGTATAGCGCCTGCCTGACCGGAAACACCGCCTCCTACAACCTTGCAAACAATATCAAACTTACCCTCGGTTGCAGTAGCACCGAAAGGCTGACGAACGATGAGCTTAAGAGTATCCAAGCCAAAGTAATCGTCAATATCTCTTCCGTTTATAGTGATAGCACCGGTTCCGGGATATACACGAACGCGTGCTACCGAACTTTTTCTTCTTCCTGTACCGTAAAAATACGGTTTTGCGCTCTGATAATTCATTTTCGTTCTCCCCTCTGATTATTTAACTTCAATAGGCTTCTGAGCCTGCTGGTTGTGTTCGCCTTCAGCGTAAATCTTTACACGAGTGATGCTCTTTGCACCGATGGAGTTTTTGGGAAGCATGCCCTTAACAGCCAGCCAAACAGCCTTTTCGGGGTTTTTCGCCATGAGTTCCTTGTAGGAAATCTGCTTCAGACCGCCGATATAACCGGTGTGATAAGAATACTTTTTCTGTTCAAGCTTCTTACCGGTGAGAACTACATCTTTAGCGTTGAGAATAATTACATAATCGCCACAGTCCACATGAGGAGTGAATTCGGGCTTATGTTTTCCGCGAAGAATGTTCGCAGCAACAACGGCTACGTCGCCGAGAGTTTTACCCTTAGCATCAATAACATACCACTGGCGCTTAATGCTTTCGGGTTTTGCCATAAATGTTGACATTACGTTAACCTCCGTAATTATATATATTTTTTACAACGGGCATATTATACACTGTTTTTTCTGTTTTGTCAATAGTTTTTTCGCATTTTTTTAATTTAAGAATTTATATCTCGATTTTACTCGTTTTTACTCTTTTTTTCTAAAGTTTACTCGTTTTAAATTTTAAAAAAATTTTATTGCTTTTTCGGAAATATTATTGTATAATATATCAAAAGTATCATTCTGAAAATCGGAGAGCATATGAATATACAAAAAATACTCAGCCCCGTCCGCAAATGCGTACAGGATTTTGACATGATAAAAAATGGCGACAAAATAGCAATTGGCGTTTCTGCCGGGAAGGACTCGCTTACACTCTTATGTGCAATGGCGGCATTATCTCGCTTCTACCCGGAAAAATTTGAGCTTGTTGCGATTACTGTTGATATGGGTTTCGACGGCAAGCAGGATGATTTTGCTTCCATTCGAGCTCTTTGTGAACAGCTTGATGTTGCTTATCACGTTATACACACTCACATTGCCGAAGTTGTTTTTGATATACGTCAGGAAAAAAGCCCATGTTCACTTTGCGCAAACATGAGACGCGGTGCACTGAACGATGCCGCAAAAGAGCTGGGGTGCAACAAGGTTGCCCTCGGACATCACCACGATGATGCTGTGGAAACATTTTTTCTCAATCTTTTCCAGGAAGGCAGACTCGGATGTTTTTCGGCAGTCACATACCTCAGTCGTAAAGACCTTACCGTGTTACGCCCCATGCTTTATGTAGATGAAAAAGATATACGCTCGTTTGCGATTAAAGAAAATCTGCCGGTTCAAAGAAGCGCCTGCAAAGCCGACGGAAACACACACAGACAAAAGATGAAAGATTTTATTTCAGAGCTGCAGCGTGAAAATCATGATATAAAAGAAAAAGTTTTCAACGCCATGAAACGCAGCAATTTATTCTGATATTTGTTTTAACACAAAAAAACAAGCCTCTCATGAGGCTTGTTTTTTTGTTCAATTAACCTACGATACCGGAACGTTCGATACCCTGGATGAGATATCTCTGGCAGAAGAGATATACAACCAACAGAGGAAGCAGTATCAACAAACCGCAGGCATTTCTGATACCCGAGTTATACAGGGCAGTTGCCGCAAAGTTTGTATTTAAGCTTCTGGGGATTTCGATAATGTTCGGCATAAGGTATATTCCCTGCTTTGTAAAGAACAGTGTTGTATAGAACGAGTCAGTCCACTGCCAAGAGAAAGCGAAAAGGAATATGGTAATCATCATAGGAACGGAAATGGGAACGATAATTCTTACAAATGTTTTGAAAACGCCGGAGCCGTCGATATAAGCGGCTTCTTCAAGTTCATCAGGTACACCACGATAGAACTGACGCATCATAAATATGTAAAGACCGTTCTTAAATGCCAGACCGCCGAAAGAAAGCACTGCGAGAGGCCAGTAAGAGTTGATAAGGTTAATATAGTTTTCCTTTGCAAAACCGAACAAGGTGTTCAAACCGCCGTAAATGCCAAACACGTCAAAGTATCTGAACTTCATGAACATTGACAGCATAAGTGTTTCGTGAGGTACGATCATTGTGAGCATAACACACATAAACAGGATGCCGCGTCCCTTGAACTTAAACTTTGCAAAACCGTAACCGACTATGGAACAAATACAAGTCTGAACAACAGCGCAAAGCAGTGAAAGGACTGCTGTGTTGAACATAGCCTTGAAGTACTGGTTTTCGCTTATAATCGCCTTATATGTATCCAAAGTGGGATACTTGGGGATAAGTTTTACCGTTACGTCGGTATAGTCAGCGGGAGACATGAATGATGCAGAAATTTTAACAAAGAACGGGAACAGAATAACATAGGAAATACCAAGAAGGAGTATGAATCTGAACAGAACCCAGACAACCTGCTGAGCAAATCTTGCCGAAAGCAATTTGAGCTTCAAACGTTCCAGTAAAGGTGTACGTTCAAATTCAACGCGCGGTTTCTTATTACGAGTTAAGAACTCTTTTGTTTTATTCATTATTGAATTGTTCATCATTATCCTCCTCCCTTATTAGTCTCGTCTCTGATAGAATACATAGCTGGACAGAACAAGTGCTACAATTGCCAGAATAAGTATTACTATCAGGAAGTACATCCACGACATTGCTGAACTGATAACGTCTCCGTTGGGCTCGCCACCGTTGTAAACACTGTTGATAAACGTCATAACCTGGTTGCTTTCCGAAGTGAAGGCGTCGATAACTGTGTAAACCGTGTTAACAAGAATCATAGGGGAAATCATGGGGAAAGTAATCTTCCAGAAGGTTTCCCATGCGGAGGCACCGTCAATACTGCAGGATTCGTAAATAGCAGGAGAAATACTCTGCAAACCTGCAAGGAAAATAAGCATCTGTACACCGGAACGATTGATAATACTGTAGATGTTGTTAACAAGCTGAACAACGTAATCAACCAGTTCGGTACCTACTTTCATGTTTGAAAGCAGTTTTTGGATATCCATTGCGGAAATAATTTCTGCTGCCTGAGCCTGGGTATCGGTACCGGTATCAATACTGGATGTAGAACCCATATAGTCCAACATTGCGTTGGAAGAGTCAATAGATTCGATAATACCGGTAGAAATTATAACCGGGATAAAGAATATTGCTCTGAATACCGCACGTCCGGGCATCTTCTGGTTAAGAATAACTGCGATAAAGAGTGCAAATATTACTATTGCGGGGATATCGAAAATAAGCTGTTGAATACCTGACGTAAGAACTTTAACGAAGTTGGGATTAACGAACAGCGCTTCGGAATAGTTCTGCCAACCTACAAAGTTAAGTGCGTATCCGCCACCTTTAAGCATTTCAATGCGGTTAAAGCTGAACTTGATGGAATCGTAAATTATCGGGATGTAAACAGCAACAAAAGTTGCCAAAAACGGTAATACGAAAAGCCATCCTGCCCTTGCTTTGCTGCGTTCAAGGGACTTAGGTTTCTTCTTTTTTGGTGTAGCCACCTTTGTATTATTTATTGCCTGACCGTTCATTTTTAACACCCCTTCCTTACTTAATAACTACGAAATCGAGAGCACCAAGCTCATAGCCTTCTACTTCAACAGGGTTGTTGTTGTAGTTGAGGATGTAGCTGATACCATTATCGTAGATCATCTTTACAACATTATTTGCAATATAATCGTGAGAAACTACTACAGAATTTCTTACAGGCTTAAGCGCTTCGTTCAAGGTGTTATATGTTTCCAGAACATCGCCGCCTGTGTAAGTAACATTGCCCTCATCATCGGTTTCTTCGCCAAACCATGTACCGAATCTTACAGAATAGTACTCATTGAATACAGTGTTCTTAAGATTTGATGTGTTGTCGTAAGAAAGTATGAAGTAAGGGTTTGCACCATTTTCAATAGTCTTGAGAAGGTTATATTTGTAGTCACCTGCAAGGTTGATGGCTGTACCGGCAAAGTCTGTATAGCCGTGAAGAACCATTCCGAAGAAAGGTATGGATTCGCTGGTTGTCTGTCTTTCACTACTATCCAGAGGTACATCAACTATGTGGTCTGCGTACTTAAACGCATAAGAGTTACCTGCATTGACCATAACCTCGTACTCATCATTCTTGAATCTCTGCAGAAGCTCAACTATAAGCTCTTTGGAGTCTTCACGATTGAGAGGATCGTCCTCGTTGTGGTCGGAGTTGATATCCGAGCCGAGGGTGGGAACGGAGATTCCCGCAATACCAAGCTTATGATACTTATCGCTTATCTTTTCATAGAAAGGAAGTATTCTGTTGGGAGAAATAAGCATCAGGCCTGTCTTATCAAACTGTTGGTACAGAGGATCGTACTCTTTTTTACCGGCGGTACGGTTATCAATGGTCTTAGAAGTATCTTCCTTTGCATTAAAGCCGTCAAAACTTCCGTCGGTACCACGTCTTGCATAAGTAAAATCAAAGCTGGGGAATAATCCGATATTGTTTTCTTTTGCGTATGCATTGAGAGCTTTCAGCTCCTTCTCACCGCCAAGTACCTTTTCAACCTTAAGCTTGGAAACAGGTTCAGTTCTCAAGCCACCGTTGCTCCATCCTCTGAGAATAAGGTTGATGTTGTTGATATCCTTGTCCTTAAGAGCTTGGAGAATTTCAACGGACTGCTCGAATGTGGTGAGAGGAGTATCAACTTCAACAGGAAGTCCGAAACGCTTTTCGGTTGTCTGAACAACACCAAAGTTTTCGATGTACAAAGGAATATCACTGTCATCCTTTTCAAGCTTGGTCAAATAACCGTTCTTTTCGAGATACTCACGGTATTTGGTTGCCATTCCGGTGTAGTTAGCCTCTTCGCCCGAAAGCATTATAAATTTAAGAGTGTAGTTTCCGACATACTTTCTGGGAGATTCGACGGTCCACATTGCATTGGCACCGGTCGCCGAAACACCGTCAAGCATGTAAGAGTCTTTCTGGCGAGGATAGAATGTTGTATATACAGAGTGATACTTATGAAGTGCACCGCCGTGTTCAGAAGTTATTTCGGCAAGGCTGTCGCCCTCGGTAAGGATGGCAACGTATCCCCTGCTCTCTGTCTTGAACGCTGCAGATTCTTCTGCCTCGTCTTCCTCGTCCTCATCGTCTTCTTCCTCGTCATCAATACCTTCTTCTTCATAAACAAGGTTTTCGTCGAGGATCTGCTCTCCGCTTTCGTCATAAACATAATCTTCGATTACGCCGAATACGGGGAGACGCCATGTCTCCATATTCTGACCGGAGATTTCGTGGAATGCGTAATCCTGACCGTAGATTTTTCCGGTAACAGCCGCAGAGCTAACTCCAAGATCTTCAAATCTAATTAAAGCACCGGATCCGTCGGGAATCATCGTATAACCGGTGTTACCCTGTCTTCCTGCACCGAGGTAAGGAAGAATAACCATGTTATTAAGAGTGAAGCTTGCAGAGTCATATCTGATACCCTTTGCAGGGAGTCTTACACGCAAACCATCTTCGTCAATGTAGTACTCAAGAGCAAGTTTAAAAAGTGCGGAAGCATTTTCAGTACCCTCGTACATCGTCTGAGAGTGGTCATCCAGCATATCATCAAAAGAATACTGGGTATACTTTTTGATAGTATCTTCAAGTATGAGAAGCTCACGCTCTTTAATGTTAGGGTCAATAACATACAGTGCCATTTGGTCAGCAACTTCATACTTGGCACGGATCTCGGCACGCGCGGTTTCAGGCAGTGTAGGGTCCGAAAGGTCCATAAGAGTAAAGAATGCTGCGAGATATTCTTTTTCTTTAGTATCCTTAATCTTGCTGAGAATTATATCCTCAAAACGGGTTTTTTCAATACGTCTGGGAACCAACTTACGGGTTTCTTCACGACCCATGGTATACTCAACGCGGATACCGCCTCTAATGCGCTTAGCAGTAACCTGACGCTTGATAGCCGCATCAACGAACGAAAGCATTTCAAATTCGTTACCACTGGACATATCGGTATACTTGATAATTATCTGCGACATAAGCTTCTGCTTTACAGCTTCAGAAGAAATGCCGGTGTTAACGTCATAGGGGTTTGTGAAAAGTATCTGACCTGTTTTGGTGTTTTTGACTGCAACTTCGGCAGAAATTCTGTCGTAGTACATATCGTAACCATACGCGGAATAAACCAGATACATGTCTTCCAGTTTATCAGCCTCATTATCGATCTTGCTGCCGACAAAGAGTGAGCTGAGTCTTGATTCCAAGTCCTTATCTGTAAGTGTTTCAACATTTCTGATACCCTTTGTGAGCATCAAATCCTCAAAACCGAGGTTAAGATAATCTACTGTTTCTTCTTCATCATCCGCTGCAAAAACAGGAATGGAGCAAACACAGCCGGTTATCATAACAACCGCGAGAATGAATAATAACAAATTCTTTTTCATTTCTATATCTCTCCTTTTCTGTAATTACATTCGGTAAGAAAGCTCAATATAAATATTGTAAACAAACGAGAACATCTTGGTTATAAGACCTGAGAACAGCACCGCAATAAACATGATAACAGCCATTGCAACGATTGTTCCGATAACGGTAAGCACGTTTTTACCAAGTGAGTAGTCGTGAGTTACCATTGTTCCGAAGAAAATCAGGAAGCCTGCCCAAACATATCCGACGGAAACAAGCAATGTTATGATACCGCCTTCATCAAGAGCAAGACAGTTTGTCAGCATTGTAGCCGGAACGAGCATAATAGGCATAGGAAGCAATGCGTAGCCTGTTGCTATGAAAATATCCTTGAGACTGCCTTCACCGTCAAACAGTGTTGTAAGACACCAGTTGGCAACACACCACAAAACGTAAGGCAGAATAACCGCCAGAACTTCCATGAGTATGCCGTTGCCTTCCATATTCGGATTAAATATGTAGGACTTACCAAGTGAATTATAAATAAATCCAAGTATTGTAAGCAGAACTATGAACAACGCTGCTTTAAGATTACCGCGTCGTTCGTGCTTCAAATCCCAGAAACCGTCAAATGGATGGAAGATTACATGGAAAGCATAAAGGAACGCTTCTTTAAAGGTTCTCTTTTCCTTAATGACCTGACCTGCTTTGTTCACTTTAGCAGCATAGCCAAGGAACTTACTGCAAGCAACGCAAACAATTATAATTACGATGGGAACGAGAAGTATCCACTTTTCAACCCACTGTTTTCTAATGTTCTTAAAGCAGTTGGAGTAATCCTCGGTTGCGTAAGCATAAGTGTAAGTTTCCATAGCTTCGGTATACTTTCTTTCACGGTACAAGCTATCACCGATACCTACGTAAGACATATCGAAGTTGGAGTTTCTCTGGAGAATATCCTGCCAGAATGTAACGGCCTTGTCATATTCGCGGTCTCTGTGATTCTGGAGAGCCCCTGCGATTATATCGCCGTACTCGGTACGCTTCATAAGAGTTATGCTGTCAAAAGTATCATCAAGAACAAGAAGGTCATTTCCTTTGTAGGCGATTGCAGAAATTGACTGGAAGTTACCAACCTGCATACCGATATCGCCGAATACAAACAGCAGTTTACCCTGTTCATCATATGTAAATATCTTCTGACGCTTTTCATCGACAATACTCCACATACCGTTGGGGCCGAGAGCTACATCGATAATTTTAGAAGCACCGAAAATGGTATTTTGAGGTGTTGCAAAATTATTTACGGTAACTTCACCGGAAGGCGGATAGAAACCTGTACGAGCCATGACGTCCTCGCCAAGAGGATTAAGCTTCTTTACAGGAGCATAATCGGCAGCACGGCTCTTACTGTCCATAGCGTTCTGCTGTGCAGCAGCGTCAATGGAAGAGGTGGTAACGTAAATAAATCCTGTAGAGTCAATGGTTATGTTGTTATATTCGGTAGGAACGAATTTTTCGGAGTAAGAACGCTGTTCAGCGGTCATGAGCTGACGCCACAATACGTCAAAAGCGCTGGCTTTGACCTTCTGTGCTCCCAAAAATCCATTGAAGCCACCATCGTTGTTCATGGAAATGATACCGTAATGCGTGGTAGAAGAAACAACGTAAATACGGCCTGCGCGGTCAACCGAAAGTGCAACCGGCTTATAGATGTGACCTTCGGGGAACACCTGAGACTTTGGCTCAGGTACTATTCTCGAGAAAGAGTAATCATTACGATTGAAAATAACAACACGGTTACTTTCGGTATCCGCAACATAGATTTCGTCTTCCGTCACGAACACACCATTGGGCTGATCAAGGGCATCCGGAACACCAAACTCATTAAGGAATGTGTCCAACACACCAATAAGCTGGAAATTAGTATCAAGAATGACGATACGATTATTCTTTGTGTCCGCAATATAGATGTTTTCATCAGCATCTACCACAATATCCTGAGGGTCATTCAAAGGTGTAGCAAGACCGATACCGATCTTTGAAGCAGCCTTTTCGTCCTCCGGCATATCGCGAAGAGCAATATCGGAAGAACCGATTATTTTATCGGGAACGAATGCGTGAGGTGATGGCATCATTTCACCATCAATATCGTATGTATATGTGGTATACGGTACGATAGCCGATGCATAAGGAAGCACCATTACGCAAATCAGGAGCGCTAATACAACAGTTCTGAATATTTTGCTCATATTATATTACCCTCCTTAATCTTTCATGCCCGATGAGGACATTGTTTCAATGATGTTACTCTGTGTAATTACGAATACGGTAACAGGAACAAGCATCATAATAACCGTTGAAGCTGCACCGGCACCTGCACGAACGATACCGCCGGCAAGTATCTGGTTGATAGCGTAGTTAAAGGTTTTGAGCTGTTCGGAGTGCACGTAGATGGAAGCACCACTGTTCCAAAGGCCCTGGAAAGAGAACACGATAAGTGTGAGCCATGCAGGTTTTACCATAGGCATTGCGATGGTCCACATGGTACGAAGTTCGCTCGCGCCATCAAGACGCGCAGATTCAAGAACAGAGTCCGGAACGGAGGTTTCCATAAACTGCTTCATCAGGTAAAGACCTGTGGTAGAACCCCAAGCAGGAATTATAACTGCCCAATAGGTATCAACGAGATTTAAGGTAGACATAGTGATGAAGTTTGTGATAGAAGTAACGGTGGAGTTAAACATAAGAGAGTAAACAACCACCTGGAACAGGAAATTACGTCCGGGAAATTTAATCTTTGCAAGAGCATAAGCCGCAAAGGAAGAGAAGATAACGTTTCCGAATGTACCTGATACAGAAATCAATGCAGTATTGAAAATGTATCTGGAAAACGGAACCCAAGAAGAAGACATCAATTTAAAAAGGTCACTGAAGTTCTTCAACGTAGGATTTACAACGTAAAATCTCGGGGGGAACAACCATAATTCTTCCAGAGGTTTCAAGGATTGGCATATCGCATAGAACATAGGAAGAAACATGAATGCACCAAAAATTATAAGAATAACGTTAATGGCTACGTCGCCGCCGAGGGAACGGTTCATAGCATGATTAGATTTTCTGATTCTTAACTTACTCATACTTAATTACCTACCTTCGACAAGACTTTTCTTACAAGCAGGTTAGCACCCACCATGAAGAAGAATAATATGGTAGCTATTGCTGAAGCGTAACCCATTTCGAAACGCTGTCCGCCGTAGTCTTCCAAATGATGCATTATTGTGTGCGCAACATAATCGGTACTTGGGAATCCGCAGAGTGCGGTAATAACGCCGCCGAAACCGAAAGACTGAGTAATAGCCATGATAGCACCGAACATCAGCTGAGGTCTCATAGTAGGCAGTGTAACATACCAAAGCTCTTGCCATCTGTTCTTTACGCCGTCCACAGCCGCCGCTTCATACAGTGAGCGGTCGATGGTCTGGAAACCTGCGATAAAGGAAAGGAACGCTGTACCCAGCGAAGTCCACAATGCAACTATGATTACCAACGGCATTATGTAGCTTGGATTCTGGAAGAACTGGATAGGAGAAGTGATAACGTTCATTTTCATCAAGAGACCGTTTACATAGCCGTACTGGTCACCCGAGAAAAGGATTGTCCAAATCAAGTAAATCTGACCGGAAATACTGGGGGCATAGAATATAAGGGTTACAACTGCTCTTATCTTGGGAGTAAGCTCGTTGATAAACCATGCGAGCAACAGAGAAAGAAGATAAGATACAGGACCTGTAATAGCCGCGAAAATAAGTGTATTCTTGATTGCAAGCAAGAATATATCGTCGTCCAAAATCAATCTTATGTAGTTATCCATAAAGATGAATTTCGGCGCTTCAAGCATATTAAATATTGTAAAGCTGAAGAAGACCGACAGAATTACAGGGAGAACGGTGAATATGAAGAACACCAGAAAGAACGGAGCAACCATGAGATAAGCAACACGGTTTACCTTCATATCTCTGACGGTAGCCTGCCATTTTGTCATTTCGCCTCTGTGAACAGCTTTTTCGATTTTTGTATCTGTTTTAGCCGACAAGACAATTCACTCCTTTTTTATTATTTAAGACTGTAGAACAAAGTCTTCCAATACAGGCAGGTCGAATTCCTGGCGCTTACGAGAAAGCTCTTTGTTAATAGCTTCAATGTAATTTTGGATGGATTCAACAGGATCGTCGCCTTCGTTATAAACCGCATTGTAAGCGAACTGTACGTTACGTGTTATAATGTAGCCGCCTGGCATTTCGGGAGTTGCGGCGAGATTCTCAAACTGTGCCTGAAGTTTTCTCATATCAGAAGTAGCCCAGGGCTGTTCTTCGAGAGACTCTTTGTTTGCAGTTGCATACTGACCGGAAGCGCCCAGCAACGCAACGAGTTCATTACCATAACGGCTCTGCGCACCCTTGTCAGTCCACCATGTCATAAAGTCCCATGCGGCAAGCTCGTCCTTGGCATCCTTCATCATCATGATTGCGGTAACAGTTGCCGGAGAGCTGTTATTAATAGTACCATCTTCCCTCTCATGTCCGAGAAGCGTGGTAAACTCCCACAAGCCGCGGATTTCGGGAGCAAATATCTGGAGCTGGTTGTATGCGGTGTAATCTGCTACCGCCAGTGGCATTTCACCGGTTCTGAAACGGTTTGCAAAATCATAAGTAGGCGGGAACTGATATAATGTGAAGAATTCGCACATCGTCTTGAACGAATCAAGAGCAACGTTGGAATCGAGATTTATGGACATACCCTCGGTGGTAGGATATACCCCGTTGTCATCAAGCTTCATATCATACTTATCAATAACAGCCTGAGCATCAAAGCCATATTCGGAGGCATACGCTTCAACCTGTTCGTGAGTAAGCGCCGGTGTGTAGAGCGGTTCATCGCGCTGATAGAGCTGGAGTATTGTACCAGCCAAATCTTTAGGAAGACCCACTTCAAGGTTATTGTTCTGAAGGATAGGTATTATGTCGAACAAATCATTCCATGTTTTGGGAACTTCAATACCAAGCTCAGCAAAAATATCCTTGCGATAGAACAGCATTGAGAAGCTCTGGGTATCCGGCAGACCGTAGGTGTCACCATACAATGTCATGGGAACAAGAGCCGCTTCGGTAAATCTTTCGCTTGTTATCTTTTCAAAATCCGGCATATCGTTAAGCTTTTTAACAGCTTTACGGATAGCGTAGTTAACAGGCTCGGACTGAGCATTCATAAGAGAAACATCGGGACCGGTTCCGGAAAGAGTAGCCGGCATAAGAGTTCCTGCAACGATAAGCTTAAGGTTAACCTTACGTCCGCTTTCGGGCGTATAGTCATCATCAATCATTTCGCGAATTATCTGAGACTGGTCACGTCCTGCGGCAACCCACACCTGAAGTATCTCATTATCGGATTCGGAGAGTTCTTCCTTGGAGCCCATGCTGCTGTAATCATCAAAGAAGCTCTTAATGAATGCGATAATTTCATGCATGAAAGCTTCGCCGAAGTTTGCTTCCGCACGAGGAGGTTCAGCAGAAACAGGCTGAATCATAATATAGTCAAGCTCAAGCGGCTGGTTCTTGGAGTTGTTAATCCAAGTACCCAGTGTACCGATATTATCCTTGAGATTGCCAAGATTGGAAGCAACCTTATCGGTATCTCCACCCATTCTGTTAAGAATGAAAGCGACCTTGTCAAGTGTAACGGAATGTTCACCTTTCTGACCGATTGCTTCCTCAAGCTGTTTGGAAACGCTGGTAAGGAATTTGGCTTCGTTTATCATTCCCTCAAGAACCTCGGGAATAAGCTTACCGAATTCATAGTCACGGTACAAGTCAGGGCTTGCACCGGTGATCATAAGTATCTGACGATACATTGAGTTGATGTTAACAAGCGATTCATCCAGCTGACGCAGTAAGTCACCCATGGAACCGAGAGTTACTTCCATTTCAATATCATGCTTACCTTTAGTAAGGTAGAATTTGAAATCGGTAACGCCGTCTGTGAGAGGACCTGTTTTCCACTCATCGCTGTAATTAAAGCGAAGAAGGTTGGCTTCCTTAAAAGGAACAACTCCATCTATTCGAAGCATACGAGTAGCGTAGATACCTGCGTATACATTCTGTCTGGAACGGGGAACGATGGAGTAAAATCCATCTTCAGGTACTTCAACTTCCCAACGAATCCACTGACCCGCGTTAGCCCACTTGGAACCGCCGATGGTGTTCAGACGAATACGGGAAGCGTCCTGAGGATCGGTTATGGCGGATGAGCGGTCGTACTGAGGTACGATGTATGCTTCAGAAGTTGCCGAAGGCATTTCGGCATCAATCTTTATAGGCTCGCATTCAACATCCTTGGCATTCTTGTGTTCCGCCAAGTATTCTTCATATGTAGGAACATACTCTGCCGCTTCTATTCTGATTTCATTTACAGCAAGCTGTTCCTTTGAAGTAATAAATGAAATGGTATGCTCGCCCTTATCAAGATAGTATTTGAAGGGCTCATTATAATAGCCGGTGGAGTCGCCGATATAAACAGTTCTCCACTCAGGCTTTTCTTCACGATAAGATTTTCCGAATTTTTCAGTAGCTTCTCTCGCAGTAAGACCTTCGGGTGCCTCGGAAGGACGAATTTCGTTTCCGGTCATATCCATAAAGAACGCGCCGTCACGTACATCGGAAAGATATGAAAATGTCCAGATGTTTGTAAGAGTAATGTAACGTGTTTCCTTGAAAGGATACTCATCGTCAATCATTATCTTGCGCTCAATGGCAGAATGACGTCCTATTATCGGGAAGTATTCGATGGCGATATTGTACATACCTTCCTTTTTAATAGTGAAATCCCAAGTAATCTTGACACCGTCATTTTCGGAAGTGTACGCAAACTTCTCACCATCTTTCGAGGGATCGGTAGCAATTATATCATCATAATGCGCTGTCCCCTTCTCGATGATAAAAACATCGTCCGCGTTGTCAGTGGAAAGCTCTGCATTATAGTCGGAGCCTTTGATAACAATGACATCGCTGCCGTCAGGAGTATCGGAATGTTCCTTCAGATACTCGTCGTAGGAAACAGCGTTAAGCAAATCTTTAAACTCGTCAAAGGTTGCAGAAGTAACGTTGCTTTCCTTGCCTGTGTCTTCAACAGCAAGTGAAGTGAACACAAAGCACGGAATCACCGTAAGCAACGCCAGCACAAACGCCGTAATCCGCTTAAATTGGGAAAATCTCATTTACAGTTCCTCCTGAATTAATATTTTCATGGTTTAAAATCCGTAATCTTCGTACGGACACAAATTGAAGAAGCGGACGCTTTAGTGATTTAGTACACGTCCACCCCCATAATTTTATACATTTATCATAACATAACGTACGTTTTTTGTCAAGCATGACTATAAAAGTTAAATTTTTTTGTGTGAAAAAACGGAATTAATTTTGCTTTCCAAGCTCGAATTTACGTTCTGTTAACAAGTAAATTTTATACTTTTTCAAAATGCACAAAACACTGATTAATAATATAATGCATTTTTCGACACAGTTATACATTTGAAATTTACACCGATAAAACAAGGATTTTTTCAAAAAAGTAAATCGAGTTAAATTTTGAGTTATATATTTTGTCAGTGTGTTTATCAACACGCAAAATATATCATCTGTCACTTCTGAAAGTCAGTCGGTCACAGATTATTAACGTCATATATAACTTTGTGCAATGTGCGTTATGCACATTGCACAAAAAAACATATATTTTTTCTACATCGACAATTCTCGAAAAAATTAACTTTTTATGAATTTGTTGTTATTTTCGGCAAAAATTATCAATCTGCAAAAAACGATTTCAAAAGTTCCTCAAGTGTGCCGTCATACTCTGCTTCCGCGAGAAATTCCTTGCCGTACTGGTTACCCCAGCTGTAAAGTATAACGGTTTTTCCGTTGTAGTCACAGAAATCTACATCACTGTTATTACAGTCAACGGAGTTTTCGATGTATTCAAGCTGTTCTGCAGTATACTTTTCGGGATGCTGCACGATTTTGTCATCATCGTCGAAGACCATAAAGGGATTGGTAATTCCAAGTTCAAATTCAGAAAGGTCCTTGGAGCGTACTATATAAGGTATCCATCTGTGACAGGGCGCGCCCTCAAGGTATACCATATAGTAATATCCGTCGTAATATCTTATACTCGGGCAAGCTGTGTATCTGTCCTGAGCGTAAATATGGTCTTCCATAGGAAGAAGCTCCCAGTTGATCAAGTCGGCAGACTTAGCAAATACAATAGTGAACTGACGTCCCACAATAGGATTTGAACCGCCTATCTCGATCGCCATTATATAGCCATCGGGGCCTTTGCATACGGAGGTGTTATAGAGGTTGATATCTTCGGGAAATTCAAGTATCTGCTTACTTTCCCAATTTACAAGGTCCTTTGACCAGAACGCATCCAGAATATGTCCGCCGCCGGGGCCGCGTGTTCCATGGGCGTACATCACACCGTTTTCGGTATAGCAGCAACCGAAAGAATGGTCGAGCGCAAACTCGGGAGTAGCCTCGTCAGTCTCCATATTTACAAAGTGGTAAGCACCTTCTTTTCTGGTAATACCACCTCTTCCTCCCCACTGTTCATTTCTAACCCATTCAAATCTGTAAAGCTGACCTTGCCACACAACCGGTGTAGCCTCAACAACATTTATTGCAAGGGTACCTTTTTTCACCATTCTTTTCCTTGTGGGAATTTTTGAGTTTTTCAAAGCAATATTAAAATCTTTGAGCATTGTCTTTCCTCGTTTCTGTAAAATAATAATGTAAATTGTTCATACAAGAATATATTAACATAATCGTATGTATTTGTCAAGCGTTATCAATAAAAAACGCAAAAAAGCAATACTTTTGAAAAGTTTTCGGCATATCATGCGCTTGACAAAAACATAAAAAAATGTTAAAATGTAAAAAGAAAACCGCTGACTGCCTTACGGCTGTCAGCGGATTCCGATCTGAGTGACTGGACTTGAACCAGCGGCCTCTACCACCCCAAGGTAGCGCGCTACCAGCTGCGCCACACCCAGATACTTAATGGGGTTATGTTGCTTTTTTCGCAACGTGATTATTATATCACAACTTTATGCAAATGTCAATAGTTTTTGAAAATTTTTCAAAATGTTTTTTTAATTTTATTTAAAGGGTTTACATGGATATTATCAAACTTCTCAATAATATTATTTTCGGAAACATATGTCCGGTGTGCAGACAGCCAATGGAGATCACTGACAGTTCCCTCGCACATGCAAAGTGTATTGAACTGCTTAATCAAAAACTAAAAAACGGTGTAATTTCAATCAATGATATAAATATTACCGCTGATAAGTTCCTTTTCAGTTACTCGAACAGCACTGCTCTTGAAATGGTGCTGGAGATGAAAAGCCATACCATACGCAAAGCCTGCAAGCTGTTTGCCACCATTGCAGCCAAATGCATATCCGAAGACGTAACATTTCCGGATTTCGACGTGGTAACGCACTGTCCGAGAAAGCCCGCCAAGAAGCGTATCAACGGCTACGACCATTCTCAGTTATTTGCAAAGTACCTTGCTCAAATGCTGGGTAAGCCCTATCTTGAACTTGTAAAGCGGCGCGAAACAGGCGGAGAACAAAAGAAAATGAAAAGTGTATCAGCACGAAAGAAAAATGTAAAGAACAAATTCTTTCACAATACCAAGTACCCGGTAAAAAAGACACGTGTGCTCATTGTAGACGACGTAATAACCACAGGTTCAACCGCCATTGAATGCGCAAGTGTATTAAAACGCGCAGGTGCACGTCAGGTTTCGGCATTATTTATTCTGGACTGAGCGCAAAAGCTCCAGCTCATCATCGGTAAGATACCTCCACTCCCCTTTCGCAAGTGTTTCATCAAGCTTTATTCCGCCGAACTCCATACGTTTCAAATACACGACAGTGTTGTTCACCGCGCGGAACATTTGCTTAATCTGATGAAACTTACCTTCGTGAATGGTGACAAAGGATTTTTGAGCATCCCGACAGATTTCCAGTATTGCAGGCATTGTTTTATAACCGCCGTCAATATACACACCCTCACGGAATCTGACAACCTCATCATCGGTCAACGGCTTTTCACTCTCGACATAATACTTTTTTGGAACATGGAATTTGGGAGACAGCAATTTGTGGCAAAGCTCGCCATCATTTGTCATTATAAGAAGACCTTCGGTATCTTTATCAAGACGTCCCACCGGAAAAACCTCTATCTTTCTTAAGCGCTCGTCAAGAAGTTCAAGCACGGTTCTATCCCTGAAATCTTCGGTAGCCGAAAGATAACCGGACGGCTTATTCAGCATTACGTAAACAAACTCGCTGTACTCAATCCTTTCGCCGCAAAACACAACAACATCGTTTTTTTCATCTATTTTCATGTCAGCACTGTCGGCAGAAATACCATTAACGCTTACTTTTCCTTTTTTTATGTAGCCTTTCAGCTCACGACGGGATATAATCCCCATATTTGACAAAAATTTATCAAGTCTCATTTTTTGACAGAGCAGCGCGTTACCGCGCTGCTTTCTCCGTTTAATTATTCACCAGAACACACTAAGATGATACACTGCCGCGCCGAAGCATATCATAAATACGATTGCGGCAATCGCAAACGCCAAAGCAAACTGTCTCACAGCATCACCCTGTACTATTGTATGCCGATGCGCAATAGTTAAGGTTACATTCCTGTTAAATATCAACCTAATATGTTATTACCCTCGGTAAAGCCTCTCACAAACCCATTAATATCAGCCGAGCAGATATCTCCACCGATTATATTGTTTTTATAAACCAGCAAATTGGCGTATACCGTACCGTCGTAGTTATAGTTGGTCACGATGTAAGTATACCTTTTTACTTGTTTATTACGGTATTTTTCCAAATCAAGCCCCTCTACCTTTTGCATTTCATTATACTTTGAATATATACCGTCAAATTCGCCCGGAACGGTTACTTCAAGTATTTCCGACGGGTCGTTCTGAACCTCGATACCATAATTTTTAAGAAACGCAACTCTGTCATTATTGGATTTTACATTCTTGAAGGATTTTGGCGAAACCTCTTTTATAACAGGTATTTCGAATGTGTCGGAAGCATTTACACTTCCGGAACGGTAACCGGGTATAACAGCTACAACCGCAATAACCACCGCCACGGACAGCAGAAGAAGTCCGAACATTTTAGCGTTGGCGGCTTTGATTGAATATACAAACATTTCTTTTCCTCCCGAAATTTTGTTGTTACATTTTATTTCGGGTTAAAGAAAATTATTCCGATGTTTTTAAAAATTCCTCGTACTCAATCGAGGTGTTCTCCCACTCACTGTACAGCTCCGCAAGCTTCGCTTCCAATTCCTGTTTTTCTTTCTCGATTTCCGCCAGCTTGACATAATTTGTGGCATGTTCAATCATTTCAGCATCCGAAGCTGAAATTTTATTTTCGGTTTCGGATATTGCATCCTCCAGTTTTGCCAGACGCTTTTCAAGTTTACTGCGCGCTGACTTCAGTTCCTTTGAGAGAATATATTGTTGTTTTGACGTGATATTATCTGCTGTGTTACCTTTTTCTCCGCAAGTGCGGGAAAAATCGTTTATTCTCTTTTTATATTCAACAAAATCAACATATGAACCGCTGTATTCAAACGGCGAACCGGCAGGAATCATTTCGACTATTTTCGTAGCATACTTCTTTATAAAGTATCTGTCGTGTGAAACTGCAATAACCGTTCCCTCGAATCCTTCAAGAGCCTCTTCGAGCGCCTCACGGGAGTTAATGTCCAAGTGGTTGGTAGGCTCATCAAGAAGCAATACGTTTATGCGGGATGAAATAAGTTTTGCAAGAGTAAGTCTTGCTTTTTCTCCGCCCGAAAGATTTTTGACCTTCTTTTCTATATCGTCACCCTTGAACAGAAAAAGTGCCAACAGATTACGCACTTGTGTCTGGGTCATATCTTCGAACGAGTTCCAAAGCTCGTCAAGCACGGTGTTTTCGGGAATTAAGCCCTGATACTCCTGGTCATAGTACCCTATAACCGTATTTGTACCAAAGGTAAACATACCGCTTTCCGGTTTATATTTTTCACGCAAAAGCTTAAGAAAGGTAGATTTTCCGCTACCGTTTGAACCAATCACAAATACCTTATCTCCCCTTTTTACTTCCAGGGAGAAATCACGAAAAAGGCATTTTTCTCCGAAGCTCATGCCCAGTCCGCGCACAGAAAGCACATCGTTACCCGACGGTGGCGCATTATTGAATGAAAATCTTATTTTATCGGGAAGATTTTCGGGTTTATCCACCTTTACCATTCTGTCAAGAGCCTTCTGTCGGCTTTCCGCCGCAATTATATTTCGTTCACGGTTCCAACGGCGCTGTTGCTCGATATACGCCTCTATGCGAGCTATTTCCTTTTGTTGATTATTATAGTGGTGCATCTGAACTTCACGGTCTTTTTTCTTTTGCTCGGTAAAACTTGTGTAATTTCCGTTGTACATTTTACCGTGAGTGTTTTCTATTTCAAGGATTTTATTCACGGTGTTATCAAGGAAATATCTGTCATGCGATACAATTATAACCGTTTTGCGGTAATTCTTTATATATTCCTCCAGCCATTCCGCGCTGCTCATATCGAGATGGTTTGTAGGCTCATCCAAAATGAGAAGTTCCGGTTCTACGAGCAAAAGCCTGCCCATAGCCACTGTTGTTTTCTGACCGCCGCTCAAAATACTTACAGGAGAATCAATATACTTTTCAAGTCCCAACTGTTTAATCACACCGCGCGTTTTTGAACGAAACTCGTATCCTCCGTCACGGGCATATTTTTCCGTAAGCTCGGAATAACGGCGGGCATTTTTGAGATGTTCTTCGCCGTCTGCTTCCAAGCGCATTTGCTCCTCAAGCTGTGAAATCTGTGCCTCAAGCTCCAAAAGCTCCGAAAAAACGCACAGCATTTCTTCAAAAACCGTACGCTCGGAGTCCCCTACTGCATACTGGTCCAGAAAACCAACCTTGCTGTCCTTGGCAATATATACACTGCCGTCGGTCATTTTATATTCGCCTGTTATTATTTTAACCAGCGAGCTCTTACCGGCGCCGTTCACACCAATAATTCCAAGCTTATCATTTTCTTCGATTGAGAAAGAGATTTTATCCAGTATAACGTCCACACCGTAGGACAAAGAAACGTCGCTTGCGCTTAATCTTATCATAGAGATGTTGCCTTTCGTGTTACTGAACAATAATGTAATTCAAACGATTAAAAACGTATATACATTATTATACCGATTTATTATTTTATCACAATTATTATTTTTTGTCAACAACGGAGGAGAAAATGAGCATTATCAAGCCGAAAATGTTGAAACCAGGAAACACAATAGGAGTGATTGCCCCGGCAAGTCCCAGAGCGCAGGATATAACAGAAAAATACTGCAAAATGCTATCTTCCTGCGGTTACAACGTACTTCTGGGAGAAAGCTCTTTAGCCAGCAACGGGTACCTTGCAGGAAGTGACAAGGTGCGTGCCAACGACCTGATGAATATGTTTGAAAATCCCGAAGTGAACGCGGTATTTTGTTTGAGAGGCGGTTATGGATGTACGAGAATACTGGAAATGATTGATTTTGAAATAATAAAAAACAATCCGAAAATTTTTTTGGGATTCAGCGATATTACAGCTTTGCATAATTCAATAAACCGTTTTTGCAAGCTTGTGACATTTCACGGGCCATCGGTTACAAACTGCCAATGGGGCAGCTATGATTTCAGATTCAGAGAATGCATACGTGTTCTGAGCGGCGGAAATTCTTATTTAAAGTGGAAACATGAATACAATTACAAGCCGGTGCGTGGAATCATATGCGGAGGCAATCTCACTCTTGTCGAGTCCCTGATCGGAACTGCGTACGAAGTTGATGTATCAGATAAAATTCTGCTTCTTGAGGATGTAGGTGAAAAAAACTACTCCATTGACCGTCGGCTGAACCACCTGAAAATGGCCGGTTATTTTGACAAATGTCGTGCTGTTATCTTCGGACAATTCACTGAAGGGGACGACCATATTCAAGACGGAAATATATCTGTCGGTCAGATTATCGAAGATATTGTAGTGCCATGCGGTAAGCCGATTATGACGGGTGCCATGTTCGGGCATATAATAAACAATCCCACAATTCCAATGGGAATTGCGGGATATATAAAAAACCATGTTTTATATACATCGTCTGCAGTAAATGCAGATTGATATCTATATATAATTTCGCGTCTTATTGATATATTCTTTTAGTTTGTCCAGTGCCGATTTTTCCAATCGTGATACGTAAGAGCGCGATATTCCCAGTCGTTTAGCAACTTCACGCTGAGTTATGGGCGGTGAAGAACCCAGCCCGTAACGAAGCGTAACAATATCTTTTTCGCGCTCGGTGAGCCTTGTACTTATTCCACGGATTATAAGTTCACTTTTACTCTTGATATCAATGTTTTCGACAATATCGTCATCATAGCTGATAATATCCATGTATGTAAGCGGATTCCCATCCTTATCGACTTCTATTGGCTCATTGATAGAGGTTTCATTTGAAATTTTCTTCTGACTTCTGAAATACATAAGAATTTCATTTTGAAGGCATTTGCCTGCATATGTTGCAAATCTTGTTCCGTTATTGATATCATATGAATCAATTGCCTTTATAAGTCCGATAGTTCCTATGGATATTAAATCCTCCTGATCGCGACAGGAAGTGTAATATTTTTTTATAATATGCGCCACAAGTCTAAGATTGCGCTCTATCAATATTCTGCGCGCGTCAGCATCCCCCTGCCGTGCTAACACAAAAAATTTTCTTTCTTCTTCCGCACTGAGAGGTGGCGGAAATGCGGAATTACCCGTAATTTTTAGAAACAGAAACAAAAAATTGCTGAGCAAAGAAGCCATAACACCGATAAGCATAGCATTTCACCTCCGAAATAGTTAGTAATATCTTATGCCGCGTCGAAAAGAAAATACACCGTTTTTTATGTGATTTGTTTTTTTTCGTTATTTGCTTTAAAAATATTGCAAAACTATTGCATTTATTCGTGATTTGACATATAATAAATATATATGAAACAATCGGGATGTGATTACAATATTATATTCTGTAATAGATATAGGTTCCAACACCATCAGACTTGTGACATACGATTTGTCAAAGAATAATTGCAAAGCGGTATACACAGATTACAGAGCCTTGGGGCTTGTTTCGGAAATCGAAAACGATGTACTCAAGGAAAAAGCTGTCGATGAGCTTTGCAAAACCCTGGCTTTTTTCAAAAACAGCTCTCCAAAAGGTGCCGTTATTATGGCTTTCGCAACGGCATTTATGAGAGTAATTTCCAATTCTGCGCAGGTCATACAGCGTATTGTTGACGAAACAGGCATAGAAATTGAAGTTCTTTCAGAGGAAAAAGAAGCTCTGTATTCATTCAAAGGCGTAATTAGTTCAATTTCCGGTTGCAGCCGCGGAATTGTCTCCGACCTTGGCGGCGGCTCGTGCGAATTTATCCGTTTTTCCGAAAGCACTCCCACCGAGCATACTAGTTTCAAATTCGGGTGCGTAAAGCTCTTTAAAATGTTTGTAAGCGGAGACGAATTCCCGAAAAGTGAAGAAATAACCGATATATACAATCACGTAACAAACGAAATACAAAAAACCTGCTGGCTAAAAGACAATTCAGTTCTTATTATGACCGGCGGAACCGCCAGAGCAGTCGCTCAGATGGATAACTTTTTTAATCAAAAAGCTCTTCCGCTTTCCAATTACACTCTCACAAAAGAAGCATTCAACGCTCTTTACAACGCTTTTACTTCTTTTGACAAAAAATATACCGACTTTATTTTCAGGGCGCTGAACGGAAGAATAAAAACTATATACCCAGGCATTGTGGCCATAAAAGCCATTTCAGATTTTATAAATTGCGATAAAATAATCATAAGCACCGAAGGCGTGCGCGAGGGTTATTTATCTGACAAACTCAGGAGGTAAATGTGTATAATTCTTTTATAAACCGTGAGCTTTCCTGGCTGAAATTTAATCAAAGGGTTCTTAAAGAATCCCTCTGCCCCACCAACCCGACATTTGAGAAAATTAAATTCGTCTCAATTTTTAATTCAAATTTGGATGAATTTTTCATGATACGCGTAGGAAGCCTTCACGACCGTTCGCTTCTCAGCGAAATCCCCGTAGACAATAAAACCGGACTCAATGCGCTTGAACAGCTTGAAGATATATTTTCAGCAGTCAAGCCGTTGTACGAGGAATACGACAACTGCTTTGAAAAAGTCAGCGAAGAACTGAAACAAAACGGCATCGAATATTGCGATATTCCTTCTCTTTCCAAGAATGAAAAGGAAGAGATAAAAAAGGTTTTTAAGAAAGATATTTTCCCACTGCTTTCACCTCAGATAATAGACCCTACCCACCCATTTCCGCATCTTGAAAACAAAAAAATATACATTGTCGCTGACCTATTATCGGGTGATAAAAAAAGCGTGGGTATTATACCGCTCAGCAATGTTATACCGAGATTGTTTTTCCTTGACACAAGCAAGGACAGAATAAAATATGTCCTTGCGGAAAACATTTTAGAGTATTTCATCAAGCAGATTTTCAAGGTATACAAGGTAACTTCATCTGCTATAATCCGTGTAACACGTAATGCCGATATTGCCGTTGCCGATACTTTTTCGGACGACGACATAGATTACCGTGCATATATGAAAGAAATACTGAAAAAACGTGAAAAGCTTGCGCCTGTACGTCTTGAAATTGTAAAAGGCGGTGAAAAACTTGAGGAATATTTACGTTCCAAGCTTTCGCTCTCCCCTGCTCAGTGTTACACTGCCCGCGCACCGCTTGATATGAGTTATATCTGGTCGCTTGAGGACAAGCTGACCGAAAGCATGAAGATTTCATTACTTCATAAACCGCTATCTCCTCAATGGCCGCAGGAAATACGCCAAAAAATGTCGGTCATAAATCAGGTTGATGAGCGAGATTTTCTGCTGCGTTACCCGTATGACAGCATGAAGCCATATCTTAATATGCTCAGCGAAGCAGCATTTGACCCACAGGTGGTAAGTATCAAAATCACACTTTACCGCCTCAGCTCTTCTTCTCAGGTAATTCAGCATCTTTGCGATGCGGCTGAAAACGGCAAAGAAGTAACGGTACTGGTTGAACTTAAAGCGCGCTTTGACGAAGCCAACAACATTCACTGGTCAAAGCGCCTTTCGGACGCCGGATGCCGTGTTATTTACGGAATCGAGGGCTACAAGGTACACTCAAAAATAACACTTGTAACCCGTCAAACGGACGATGGCATTAAATATACCGTTCATATAGGAACGGGAAATTACAACGAAAAGACCGCACGGCTGTATACAGATGTCGGCATTCTCACTTCACGTGAGGAAATAGCGGAAGATGCAGTTCGATTTTTCCATGATCTTACAATTTCAAACCTTAACGGAAGGTATAAAAAACTTCTTGTTGCCCCACACAGCTTTAAAACAAAAATCATTTCGCTGATACGTGCCGAAGCAGACAAAGCACGCCGTGGCAGAAAAGGTATCATAAAGCTGAAATTGAACAGTATTACTGACAAAGAGATTATGCTTGAGCTCATTGCCGCCGCACAGGCCGGCGTAAAAATCAAAATGCTCGTACGCGGTATATGCTGTCTTTGCCCCGGCATTGAAAATGTTACGGAAAATATTGATATTATCAGTATTGTCGGCCGTTATCTCGAGCATTCACGTATATATGTCTTTGGTGAAAAGCGCTCACGCAAGCTTTATATAAGTTCCGCCGACTTTATGACGCGAAACACATCTCGACGAGTTGAAATAGCTGCTCCAATACTTGATTCCGATATAGCTGACCGTCTCGAAGAAATGCTGGAATTACAATTCAGCGACAATGTTAAAGCGCACAGACTGTTATCGGACAAGAGCTATGAAAAAATATGTGCTCCGCAGGACGGAGAGGAAATCAATTCTCAAATGGAATTTTACAATCACTAACTTCACCGGAAAGGAATTTTAAAAAATGGTAACTATCATCGGACGCGGACACGGCGGTACACGTGCCATGTCGCATACTCTTACCCAGAGCGGATACTATATGGGTGCTAATATCAACAAATCCGGAGATCTTATACCTCCCGACGATATGTACGAGGCTTGCCGTGTTTTTGGCAAATATGTAACATATAAAGGTAATTTCGAATGGGATTTTTCAAAGGTTCTTGAAATGGATCCCACCCCAGAATTTGTAAGACTGGTAGAAAGCTTTTTATCAAGCGTTCTCAAGTCCGATAATCCAAACAAAGGCTGGAAGCTTCCGGAAACCGTATTGTGTTTTCCATGGATACTTAAAATGTTCCCGGATATTAAGTATATCAAGTGGGTACGCGACCCCCGTGACAGTATTCTTTCCGGTCACGTCACCGACGACCTGCACGACTTCAACATTGATTATGATACTACCGACAATATTCGCATAAAACGTGCCATCAGCTGGAAATACCAACGTGAAATAATGCACGCAACACCTGAGCCCAAAAACTGCATCAGCGTAAGATTCGAGGATTTTGTTTTTGACCAGGACAACCAGCTTAAGCGAATAGGCGAATTTCTGGGCACTCCGCTTGCAAAAATTGAAATGCGTCCCGATTCCGTAGGAAGATACAAAAACGATACCGATATTCATATGTTTGACTTTTTCAAAGATGACATGGATGAGTGCGGATACGAATATTGAATATAAAACAAAAAAAGTGCTGAGTCTTTTGACTCAGCACTTTTTTATTCAAGAACAAATTTTCCCTCAAAGCAAGTGTGCCCTTTGGTAAGGTTTTCAGCATAATAATACACTTCTTTGCCGAAGGAATACACACTGACTTCAAGTTCATCATCCAGTAATGCCTCACCGCGGAAATTAATCTGCAGAAGCTTAAAATAATCTGCTCCAATACCTCGTGGGATAAAATCCAGCATTATATCGGCATAATTGGTATTGTTAAGATGCATATTCTCATCCAGGTCAGACAGCATAACCTTTCTGCTGAACGTACCGCAGAAAGCGGCCTCATCAGGGTGAACTATACGACGTTCAAGCTCTACATCCCTTGCGGGTATTTCCGGATTGCCTGCAACAGGAACCGGCAGTTGAGACGGACGTACGGGACTTCTTCGGCTGAAGCTCATAAGAGCCCATTGTGCCGAGGCATACCCAACGACATTATCGCCGCATGATATCTCATAGTCACGTATAAATGTGACACCTTTGATTTCTTTCTGCCAGCTTTTGATATCTATAATATCCCCTGTTTTTACTTTGTCAAACATTTCCAACTTGAGCTTGGTTATGATAAACACCATATCATGCTCACGCAAAAGCTTGTATGTGGCTCCGAACGAGTCACTGTCCAAGCCTGCGACAGTCTGCATATACCTCATAAGGTACGATGGTTTTATGGTACCGTTATGGCAAAGCTCATAGGAATATATCTTTTTTTGTAATGTATACGCCATTATTTATTCAGCTTTCTCTGTATAAGCTTTACTATTTCAACAATGGGTATAATCGAAACCGCAAGAAGCATCGCGATTACATATTCAGTGAGATTAAGATGCGCTAAATCAAATGCTTTTGCCAAGAAATCAATCTCAACAACCGCGGTGGTGAGAACAAATGACAAGAGACCCGCACCAATCAGCCACATATTCTGGTGTTTCATTTTGAAAATGGAGCCATGAAGGGAACGCATATTGAAAGCGTGGAAAATTTCACACATAGAGAGTGTAAGGAATGCCATGCTCGTGCCCAGTCCCTCGGCGGTATAGTGCAGCTCAACACTTTCGGCAAGATGCTGTGCAAACAGGATGTCTCTTCCTACAAAATAAGAAACAAGGGTTATCAAGGTCACGAGTACGCCCTGGTATGCAACCGCTACACCAAGACCACCTGCAAAAATACCTTCTCTGGATTCGCGCGGCTTGCGGTTCATAACATCTGCTTCCGGCTTTTCCATGCCCAGCGCAAGTGCCGGGAAGCAGTCGGTTATAAGATTGATCCACAAAAGATGAACAGGCTGGAATATTGTAAAGCCAAGAAGTGTTGCAAAGAATATGGAAAGCACTTCAGACAGATTTGAAGCAAGCAGGAACTGAATTGCTTTACGGATATTATCGTAAATTCTTCTGCCCTCACCCACTGCAGAAACTATCGTTGCAAAGTTATCGTCGGCAAGAATCATATCGGCAACGTTTTTAGTGACATCTGTACCGGTGATACCCATACCTACGCCGATATCGGCGTTTTTGATAGAGGGTGCATCGTTAACACCGTCACCTGTCATAGCAGTAACTCTGCCCTTTTTTCTCCAGGCATTTACAATTCTTGTCTTATGCTCGGGCTGAACACGCGCGTATACGGAATATTTTTCAACTTCGGTATCAAAGTCCTCATCCGCAATATTATCCAGCTCTGCGCCGGTTATTGCGTTGTCCGCACTTTCGATAATTCCAAGTTGCATAGCGATAGCAACAGCGGTATCCTTATGGTCGCCTGTAATCATAATCGGACGTATTCCGGCAGAACGGCACTCATCAATCGCAGGCTTAACTTCCGGACGCACAGGGTCTATCATACCAACAAGTCCGATAAAGCAAAGGTCATTTTCAACCTCTTCGGGCTCATATTTGGCAGGCTCTGCGGTAAGATCCTTTTTAGCAGCAGCAAGAACTCTGAGCGCCTTATCAGCCATAGTTTTATTGGCCGCAAGAATCTGAGTTCTTATTTCATCCGTCACATCACTGACAGTACCGTTAATAAGCGCCTTGGTGCATCTTTTGAGTACTTCATCGGGGGCACCCTTTGTGAATTGTACAAGTGCGCCGTCCTGTGTTCTGTGAACGGTGGACATCATTTTTCTCATGGAGTCAAATGGTACTTCGCCCACACGTACAAATTCTTTTTTCTTTTCGTTTTTTGAAAGGCCCAGCTTTTCCGCATAGTTTACAAGTGCACATTCGGTAGGCTCACCTACTGCAGTTCCGATTTCGGAATCAAATTCCGCATCGGAGCAAAGTGACATTGCATTTGCGAGCAGGCTCTCATCTTCGCCATAATGGTCTACAACCGTCATTTTGTTCTGTGTGAGTGTACCCGTCTTATCCGAGCAAATTATCTGTGTACATCCCAGCGTTTCAACTGCCGTGAGTTTACGGATAATTGCACTTCTTCTGGACATGTTGGTAACACCGATGGAAAGAACGATGGTAACAACTGTTGCAAGTCCCTCGGGAATAGCTGCAACCGCAAGAGAAATGGCCAGCATGAACGAATCAATCACCGTTGTGAATGCCAGACCATCCTGAATAAGCTTGACACCAAAAATAACAACGCAGATACCTATAACAAGGTAGGTCAGTATTTTGGAAAGACCGGCTAGCTTTATCTGGAGAGGAGTTTTTCCGTCCTCTGCCTGTGCAAGAGCGTCCGCAATCTTACCCATTTCAGTTTCCATTCCGGTAGCAGTTACAACCGCTTTACCACGTCCGTAAACAACCGTACTGCCCATGAAAACCATATTTTTTCTGTCGCCAAGTGCAACGTCGCCGTTTGCGTTGGGAGCAATCACCTCTTCCTGCTTAGTGACAGGCACCGACTCACCGGTGAGTGCTGCCTCTTCAATCTTCATACTTGCACATTCAATAATACGTGCATCTGCAGGAACAGCATCACCTGCCTCAAGAACAATTATATCACCCACAACAAGGTCTTCGCTCTTTACCGCAATCAGCTTTCCATCACGGATAACCTTGGAAGTTGCAGCGGCAATTTCCTGAAGTGCCTCAATAGCTTTTTCCGCCTTGCTTTCCTGAAAAACGCCAAGAATTGCATTAATAAGAACAACTGCAAGTATTATAACTACGTCGGACGGGAAACCCATGTGACCCGAAGCGATACCCTCATATATCTCAACTCCGGCAGAAATCGCCGCAGCAACGAGAAGAATTATCGTCATAGGTTCGGCGAGCTGTTTAAAAAATTTGTGCAAGAGTGATTCTTTTTTGCCCTCAATGAGCTTATTTTTTCCATTCTTTGCAAGACGTTCCGCAGACTCAGCGGAAGTAAGCCCATCGGCATCCGTACCGCACTCGCGAAGCACATTTTCTTTTTCTTCAAGGTAATGTTTCATAACTTAATTCCTTTCTAAAATTAAAGACTCATGTACGGGTCACCTCGTACATGAGTCTCATTCATTAAGGTAAACCAGACAGCAATATTATTGCCATCATGATGTTGATTTACCACACCGCAAAACAGCGGTGAGAATTACTCCCTCATGGGTATTAAATTATAATTAAAAACTATACACCTGAATATGCAGCAAAACCACCGTCAACAGGAACCACAACACCATTTACAAAGCCGGAAGCCTTGTTGTCGCACAGCCACAGAAGTGTTCCGATAAGGTCAGACGGGTCTCCGAAGCGGTTCATGGGTGTATGGTCAAGAATCTTTTTACTGCGCGCTGTGGGAGTGCCATCCTCATTAAAGAGAAGCGCACGATTCTGGTCGGTTACAAAGAAACCGGGAGCGATCGCGTTTACTCGAATGCCAACCTTGGAAAAGTGGACTGCAAGCCACTGAGTAAAGTTGGAAATTGCTGCTTTAGCCGCAGAATATGCGGGAATTTTGGTAAGAGGACGGAAAGCGTTCATTGAAGACACGTTGAGAATAACGGGTGCTTCACGGTCAGCCATGTCCTTTGCGAATACCTGAGTTGGAAGCAAAGTGCCAAGGAAGTTGAGATTAAACACGAACTGAATTCCGTTGGGATCAAGCTCAAAGAAAGTTGTAATATCCTTATCAACACCCTTGAGATCCTCGGGGAAAAGATACTCTTTTGTGGTAGTACCCTTGGGGTTGTTACCGCCGGCGCCGTTGATGAGAATGTCGCATCCGCCGAACGCCTTATCAACCTCTGCTTTAGCGGCTTCAAGGCTTGCTTTCTCAAGAACATTTGCAGAGAGACCGATAGCCTTTCCGCCCGCCGCTACGATTTCATCAGCAACCTTTTGTGCGGCTTCAAGTCTAAGGTCGAGTACAGCGATATTAGCGCCGGTCTCACCGAGAGCCTTGGCAAAAGCGGAGCAAAGCACTCCACCGCCGCCGGTTACAACTACTGTTTTGCCTGTCAAATCAATTTTGAATGGTATCATTTTATTTCATCTCCAATAAAAATTTTTCAATTTCACACGGTTTTTCAAGTAAATAATCAGGTTGTTCATCTGTAAAAGATTGTGCTCCTTTAAAACCCCAAAGCACACCAAACGAAGTTATTCCAGCGTTTCTGGCAGTTTTCACGTCCACGTTGGAATCCCCAACCAAAACAACCTCTTCCTTTTTCAAGCCCAGCTCCTCGATAATTCCGTAAACACTGTCGGGCGCCGGCTTATGCGGAATTCCTTCTCTGAAGCCATACGCAATATCAACGCAGTGTTCCGTATCAAGCGCGTTAACTATATTTTTGGTATAGAGGTTATCCTTATTTGAGATTACGGCAATTTTCATGCCGTAAACAGCTTTAAGACGGTGCAGCAGCTCATTAATTCCATCATAAAAGTATGTTTTTTTTATATGATTAAGGCTGTAATAATGATGATATTTCTCCGAGACCCGCTCCAGCAACTCGTCGGTTCTGAGCTCTTCCGGCACCGAACGCATGATAAACATTTTCATGCCGTTATTGAGACATTTTATAACGCCTTCATCGTCGTGCAAAGGTAAACCCAGATCAGACATAGCCATGTTAAGGCTGTCCTTGAGGTCCTGAAGAGTATTTGCAAGAGTTCCGTCGAGGTCAAAAAGTACACCTTTGATTTTCATATGTTATACTGCGCCTTTTTTGAATTCAAAAAGTCCATAGCAAGCTTGACATCCGCAGCAGGGTCTTCGCCACACTCGCGCTCGATAGTCAAAAAGCCGTCAAAACCGATATCATGAAGTGCCATCAGGTATTTATCAAAGTCTACATCCCCCTGGCTGAGTGGCATTTCTTTCCAGCTTACAGGATCCATACAAAGATTTACACCATCTTTGGCGTGGGTATGAACAATGTATTTTTTCAGTGTGTATACAGCTTTTACGGGATCGTCACAAGAGCACATTACAAGATTTGCAGGGTCAAGGTTCACTCTTACGCCCATTGCGCCCAGACTGTCAAGAAAATCTGCCAGAATTTCTGCTTTTTCAGGACCTGTTTCGACCGCAAAGCAAGAACCGATGCTGTCCGCATAAAGTGCAAGCTCACGGCAAGCTTTCCGCGCTGTTTCCTTAACTTCATTTTCTTCTGCAGGAATTTTGCCTATATGAGTTGTAACAATATTGCAGTCAAGCTTTTTTGCAAGATCCAGAATACGTTTTGATTTTTCAACCAGCTGTGGATTAAGTTCAGCATTGGTAAATCCCTTACCCAAGTCGCCGCAGACAGCAGAAAAACAAACGCCGTTGGAATTAAGAATATCCTTAACCTCCCTTATTCGCTCGGGAGTCATATTTTCGGGCGCCAGTTCATTATAAGTCGCGTTAGCCTGAATTCCTTCTATACCGAGAGCCGCAGCAGCCTTGACACCGCCCTCGAAGCCCTGCCTGAAAGATTCAATTCTAACACCTATTTTCATAGCCATAACACTACCTCTAACATTTTTTATTTTCAGATTAATGTTCTAAATTGTCACTTTATCAAGCTCTTTGGTAAACACATCAAGATAATTGTCAATAAAAATTTTAAGCTCCGGAGTACAATTTTCGTTAAGCAAACGGAGCGTTGACTCACATGCCGTTTCAAATTCTTTGTTTCCGGCTTTAAGCTCATTCAGGCATTTTATATGTGCGGAAAGCTTGTCAGCCGATTTAACAACGCTGCGTTCTTCGCCTGTCAGCGATTTTACGACCGACTCAAAATACTCACGGAACTGAGGCTCCATAAGAGAAAAAAGCTTTTCTTCCGCCACAGCTTCAATCTGCTTATATGCCTTCTTTATATCATCGTTGTAATACTTAACGGGAGTAGGCATATCGCCGGTGAGCACTTCGCTCATATCATGGTACATCGCCGCCACAGCTATCTTCTGGGGATCATAATCTTTACCCAGCTTTGTAACACCTATTACCGCAAGGCAATGAGCCAGAAATGCCGTTTCCAAAGAATGCTCGCTGAGGTTTTCCGTTCGGGTACACTGCATAAGCCCCCAACGCGCAATATTTTTCATACGAAAAAGCAAGGCAAAAAAATTGCCGGTATTATCCTTACTTGCCATCGGAATCGTCAGTGTTGAATGGAACTTCAACATTTCTTACAGCCCAACGGAAAATTTTAAGTCTTGTCTTGTCGGAGCCTGTTTCTATTGTAATAATATCGTTTTCTTCGTTAATTTTGATAATTCTGCCGATGAGACCGCCATTGGTGGATATTTCATCGCCCACAACCAGGTTATTTCTCATGCTGGCAATCTGCTTTTCCTGCTTTTTCTGCGGACGGATAAGGAAAAAGTACATAACAACAAGAAGTCCGATAGGAATAAGAAGGCTGGAAAAGGAAGCCATCATACCGCCTGCGCCCATTTCAGCACCCACTTCACCTTCAGCAAGAACAGGCACTGCAGTGCAGGACAAAACCAAAGCAAATGTCAATAAAATTTTTTTCATAATTTCCTCCAAATATTGATTTATATTATTATACTTCAAATTTATGACAAAATCAAGCCTTTTCAATAAAAAATAAAAAAAGTATCGGCGCAAAAGCGCCGACACTTCAAAAGCTAAAATTAAAGTTCTACTATCTTACCGCCATTATCCGCAGATTCAAGCTCTTTGTGAACAAGTTTGATGGTTTCCATGCAGCTTTCTGGAGCATTAATGGTATTTTCCTTATTGTTCATTATGCAGTCTGCAAAGTATACGATTTCCTTGTAGTAACCGTTTTCGGTGCAAAATTCGGGTGTGCGGAATTCTTCACCTGTCTTTGCAACCTTAAAACCGGTTTCGTCCATAATGATTGTACCGCCGGTGAAGTTAACGCGGAAGGAATGCATGAAAGGAGTTCCGGCAATGGTCCAGTCGTTCTGAGAGTTGATAACCATTCCATCGTAGAAATAGTTTGTGGAAACGGTGTCATAACTACTTGATTCGATAAGCTTCTGAGCGATTGTGGAAACAGCCTTGGGCTTACCGAAAATATGCTGGATTATATCTACATCATGAACGTGCTGGTCGTAAATTGCACCGCCGCCGCATTCCTTTTTTATAATCCACTGATTCCAGCTTTCGGAAGGAGTGGAACCACCACGGAAGAAGTAGCCGGCAACAGGCTTGCCGAATTCACCGCTCTTAACAGCATTTCTAAGATATTCATACTCTCCCCAGAAGCGAAGCACCTGACCAATCATAAGCTTTTTGTTATTCTTCTTAGCGGTATCGATCATAAGCTGGCACTGCTCGGGGTTGAGAGCCATAGGCTTTTCGCAGAATACGTTTATACCCTTATTGAGGCACTTAACGGTCGCTTCACAGTGAAGGAATGTGGGGAGCGCAATGGAAACAAGGTCAAGCTCTTCCTTTTCCAGCATTTCGTCCATATCCGTATATGTATTGAACTGGCTGAAGTCATAATTGGAATCGCCTACGCCCTTGATGTTGAGTGTACCTTTGGAATTCTGGAATTTTTCGGGTCTGATGTCGCAGATAGCGACAAGCTTGATGTCGGATTTTTCATTAATGAGTCTTACATAGTTATCCAAATGACCTCTGCCCATCGATCCAATGCCTATAAGTCCTGCTTTTAACATAATTATTTCCTCCTGAATTTATAAGTTTTGACTTGTTTTTTGCCTGATATTATGATATACTAATAATGGTTTTCATTATACACACTATTTTCCGCAAAAAGTACAAAATCGTTCGCAAGAGCCGAGGTGACAAACTTGTCTATATATGCTACACACAAAATTTCAAATGTAATCAGCATTTCAAAAATATTCACTATTCATTATTATGAGTTCAACAAAGACTACAAATTCAGCGGAGAAGCGCATGATTTCTGGGAGATGGTATACGTTGATAAAGGTGAAATTGTTGTAACGGCAGGCGAAAACGATATTCGCATGAAGCAGGGCGAAATTATTTTTCATCCGCCGGGCGAGTATCATAATATACAAGCCAACGGTATTACCGCACCGAACGTTTTTATAATATCATTCGAGTGCCGTTCCTCTGCAATAAACGGATTAATCGGCAAATACATAACGCTTCCAAAAGCCATACGCACTCATATTTCAAAGATCATACAAGAAGCGAAAAAAACATTTACACAGCCAATGGTGCGAAGCGAAAACGTAAAGCTGGAGCTTATCGAAAACCCCGTATTCGGCGGTGAGCAGCTTATACGCATTAACCTTGAAGCTTTACTTATAGAAATTCTGCGTCTGGAGAACGAAATTATATACTTTTCCTCCCGTGAAACCATGAACGATCACATAAATGCGGAAATTCTGGCAATACTTGAAAAGAACATTTACAACAATATTTCCATTTCTCAGATCTGCTCAGAAATCAACTACGGTAAAACATATCTGTGTACATTATTCAAAAACATGAACGGATATTCCATAATCGAATACTACAACATGCTTAAAATTGCAGAAGCTAAAAAGCTTATCCGCGAAAAGAATTACAATTTTACCGAAATATCGAATATGCTGATGTTCAACAATCCGCATTACTTTTCACTGGTTTTTAAAAAAGTAAGCGGTATGTCACCCCGTGAGTACTCAAATTCTGTAAAAATAGATTGACAAACACTGTTTTTTTTGGTATAATATGCGTGTAGGCTATGCATGTCAGCACTCATAAGAATAAAAGTTTTCTTGAAAGGATGATACACAATGAAAACAGTTTCCATTAAATTATCCACCATCGAAGATGTGCGCAAATTCGTTGAAACCGTTACCGCTTACGATATGGATATAGACCTTGCATCAGGACGCTACACGGTTGATGCAAAATCCATCATGGGTATTTTCAGTCTCGATCTTTTAAAACCGATAGAACTCACCGCACATTCAGAGGATACAGACAAGCTTTTTGCAGATTTGGACAAATTCATAGTTAAGTAACAGAACGACGAAAAACAGCGTGCGGAAAACCGCACGCTGTTTTCATTTATACGTAATTGCCTACACCCTGCCAATTTCGTCAAAGGTGTTTATGTAAATATTACTTATTTTTCTGATTTGCTCAATACTTCTTTCGGAAAAAGAATCATAAACGCCCACAGTATACATTCCTGCCTGTGAAGCAGTCGCAAGAGCAACGTAATTATCATCAAAAAATACAGTATCATCAATATTGCAGCCTATACGTTTGATTGCCAGGCGATAAATGTCCGGATTGGATTTTGGCATACCGAAATCATCCGTACTCCAGATATTATCGAATATATCAAACATTCCCAAGCGTTTAAGGCAAGCATCGACAGATCTGTGAGGACTTGCAGTAAGTATGTTCAGACTGCATCCCTGCGCTTTCATTTTGCGCAGATATTCTTCAACTCCCTGCTTGAAACCGATAACATCACGGTAATCCGGAAAGACAATCTTTGCCATGATTTCGAGTATCTCTTCGACACTCATGGTAACGCCCAGCTCTTTTCTGAAGTATTCAGCCGTTCCTACATTTCCTAGCGGAGTGATTATATTAATTACATTGTCGGGATACTCTACCCCGTTCATACGCAGTATGTCAAGCATGCGCTCAGCCCAATGCGGCATCGAATCCACGAGAGTTCCGTCAAAATCAAAAATATATACCGAATGTTCCATAAAAATCACCCTCCAATTACAATTTACTCATGTCCATGCATTATACCGATATGAAATATTTTCGGTTCATATCGACAATGCCTCAAGCTTTTTCACAAAATAGGCTGCAAATTCACGATATATTTCAGGGCGCAAATGCAAACCGTCGGGACAGAAAATATCACGGAAGCCCTCATAACTGCCAACAAAAGCTATCGACAGTCGCACCGCCGAACCCGTGATTGACAACGGTATACTTTCCATTTGAAGCCTCGAACACCTCATCTGCGGCATTTTTCCAATAATACCAGTCTTAAAATATCGTAAAGCGGATGAAACGGAATATTTTCGCTGAATACATCCGCAATAATAACAAAAAACTGACAGACACAGTCCGTCAGTTTTAAATGCGGGTAGCAGGACTTGAACCTGTATGAGCGCGAGCTCACTAGAACCTGAATCTTACGTGCCAACCGCACACCGCTTTTCTGCTGAGAATGCCAGTCTTTTCGGGATATTTCGGCGGTTCGGAAACTCGTCAAAAATGGTGTAAAAACCTGAATTTTACGAGTGTTCTATCCTACCACTTATCCGAAAAATTTTGTACCTATAATGTAACCCTGCGTAAGACTATTACGCTTTTTCACTCGTAAGACTTCACGATTCCTGAGGAAAGTCTTATTCGCATTCCACCAAGAACGTTTTGCCTCATTTCATAGTAATTATATCTAAAGTCTTACGAAAAGTAAAGTGGTTCCCCAAAAGTTTTTTTAAAAGTTTACGATTGCACTATAAAAACGCTGTAAGGAACAACAAAAGGTGAGTAAAAGTTTTTTATCGGGTATCAAATTTAATACTCAGCCCACAAATAAAGGCTACCATTTTTAACGGTTTTTAAGTCAGTTTAAGCCGTATTTAATGGTAGCCTTGTGTTTCTTAAACACTTTTAATGGTTAAAGGGGTTAATTTTAAAATTTAATTAGGGTATCCCTCTCATTCTTCGGATTCCTCTATATCAGCTATCAAGCTGTCTATAAGTTGAGAGGTCAACTCTCTTGTACTGTCTTTTAGTATTATAGGTTTTCTAATTCCAGTAATAGGTTTACGAATCATAACGTCAGTATGGAAAGTTATAACGTGGTTTCCGATACCGTTTTTCTTTATTTCATACCGATAACCCCTTTTTGCTAAATGGGCTTCGTGATTACTAAGTGCTAGTGATAGTTTGTTAGGAGCTTTAGGCATAGCTTTTTTATCATATTTCCCATCTTCTGCAAGTATGACAAAATCCCTAAGTGATTTATAAAACATACTTACGGTACTACACCATTCTCCGTCATTTTCTTTTAGAAAATCTATCACTATTCTTACTATGTCAAAGTTTTCGTCAACTACTTCCATTTGTATATCTTTGTTTCTAGCTATACACTCATTAAAGCATTTTCCGTACCCTCCCATAGCCTCAGCTACAGCATATCCAAAACTATGAAAATCCGCTAATC